>CAZDYO010000008.1:0-17114 GCA_964509555.1 uncultured Acidimicrobiales bacterium | reverse complement strand
CCAGTGCCCGGCCGCTGCCGACATGGGCACCTGCCAGCTCGGTTGGATCGCTGCCGACATTCTCGTCACCGCCAACAACGACTTCCTCGCAGCCAACCCGGCAGCGGAGCAGCTGTTCAAGGACGTTCAGTTGTCGGTTGTCGATGTCTCACTCGCCAACGTCGAGCAGTCCAACGGCTGCGACACCAACGACTGCATCATTGGTCTGGCCCAGACCTGGATCGACGAACACGCCGACCTTGTCAACACCTGGCTCGATGCCGCCAAGGCAGCAGCCTGACAGTTCACTGAGCTGAACTCGAATACCCGAGGGGGTGGGGCCTGTGCCCCATCCCCTCGTCGTTTTGGTCGGCCTTCGCCGAAACTTCCAACGGCCACCATTTTGGTGATGTTCACCTGCTGTTCACCTCGATCTTTCCAACGCTTCAGGCCCGCGTCCTAGGTTTTCGCCGTCGACGGTTCGGTCCGCCGACGAAAGCCCAAACGCACCAACCCGAGAAGGACTCGTGAACCGAACAACATCGTCGATCATTCGGCTTCTGGCCGTGATTGTGGGGCTGTCGCTCGTCGCCACCGCATGTGGAGACTCAGGCAGCTCATCCTCGCAGGCGGACTCCGCCGGCAACTCCCCAACCGGCAGTGCTCTGCCGTCCCTGACACTCAACGGATCGGGCGCCACATTCCCGGCAGCGTTCTACGAGGAAGTCCTGGCCACGTTCAACTCCGACAACTCCGGCGTGACCATCAACTACAACCCGGTCGGGTCGGGCCAGGGCCAGAGCGACCTGGCCGGCAAGCTCACCGACTTCGCCGGAAGCGACAGCCTTGTGAAGGACAAGGACAAGGGGAACTACGACGGCGGTTTCTTCTACATCCCCACCGTCGCGGCACCGATCACCGTGTCCTACAACCTCAATGGCATCGACTCGCTGCAGCTCTCCCCTGAGGTTCTCGCCGGCATTCTCCAGACCGACATCACCTCGTGGGACGACGCCGCCATCGCCGCTGACAACCCCGGATTGTCGCTCCCGGCCACCGCCATCACCGTCGTGCACCGCTCCGACGGTTCGGGCACCACCGCCAACTTCACCCACTACCTCGATCTGGCCGCCCCCGGCGTCTGGAAGCTCGGCACCGACAAGACCATCGACTGGCCGTCAGGCACCATCGGGGCGGCCAAGAACAGTGGCGTCGCCGACGCCATCAACAGCACCGACGGCGCCATCGGCTACGTCGACTTCGCCGACGCGCGGGCCATTGGCCTTACCTTCGCGGCCATCAGGAACAAGGACGGCAACTACGTGGCTGCTTCGCTCGAGGCCAGCTCGGCGGCGCTCGGCGGCGCCGAGGTCGCGGCCGACCTCACCTACAATCCGCTCGACGCTGCCGGCGCCGACTCCTACCCGATTGTCGCCCCCACCTACATCCTCACCTACACGAGCTACACCGATGCCGACACCGTCACCGTGCTCAAGGCCATGCTGAGGTACCTGCTCGGACCGGCCCAGGATCAGGCCAACGCCCTCGACTTCGCGAAGCTCCCCGACAGCCTGCGCCAGAAGGCGCTCGCCCAGGTCGACGCCATCGCGGTCGGCTGACCCTTCACCGTCACCAATGACCGACTCCATGCCGCAGCAGGCCGACATTCTCCTCGTCGATCCTGATCGGCATGGAGTCGCGTCCGACCGGGCGTTTCGCTATCTCACCACCGCGGCCGGATTCTCCGTACTGGCTCTGCTGGCACTGGTCCTCATCTCCACCACGGGGGCGGCATGGCCGGCATTCTCGGGGCAGGGCCTCGGCTTCCTCACATCCACCACCTGGGATGTGCCCAACAACGAGTTCGGGGCCCTGGCCTTCGCCTACGGCACCCTCGTCGTGTCGCTCATCGCCCTGGTTCTCGCAGTTCCGGTGAGCATCGGAATCTCCCTCTACATCACCGAAGTGGCTCCCCCCCGCGTACGCAAGCCGGTGATCTACTCGATCGACCTGTTGGCCACCATCCCGTCCGTGGTCTACGGCCTGTGGGGGGTGCGGGTGTTCGCCCCCTGGATCGACACCAGGTACGAGACAGTGGCCGGCTGGTTCGATTCGATCCCGGTTCTCAACACCCTGTTCAACGGCCAACCGGTGAGCGGCGTCAGCTTCATGACCGCCGGGATCATCGTCGGCATCATGATCACCCCGATCATCACCTCGCTCACGCGGGAGGTGTTCGCCACGGTTCCATCGAGCCTGAAGGAGGGGGCCTACGCTCTCGGGGCCACCAGATGGGAAATGATCCGCGGTGCGGTCTTCCCACACAGTCGCGGGGGGATCACGGCTGCGGTGATGATCGGACTGGGCCGGGCCATGGGCGAGACCATCGCGGTGGCGCTGGTGATCGGATCGTCGTCGGTGGTCACAGCCCGCCTGTTCAACCCCGGCGACGCCATGGCTTCGATCATCGCCAATCAGTTCGGCGAGTCGACGGGCGAGTACCGTGCCGCTCTCATCGGTCTCGGTGTGGTGTTGTTCTTCATCACCTTCCTCATCAACGGCCTCGCCAGGGTCTGGATAAGCAACGGCCGACGCAAAGCGGGGGTCGACTGATGTCCATGTCGGTCGACGACCTCACCCGTCCGAGAGGCAACGCCCGGTCGATTCGCGACGCTGTGGCCACCGCTCTCATGGCTGGGTCGGTGGTGGCGGTGATGATCCCGCTGGTGATGGTGCTGGTCTACGTGATCCAACAGGGAAGCGCCTTGTTCGGATGGCACTTTCTCACCTCCGACATTCCGACCACGCGCTCGCGGGGCGGTGGCATGGGTCCGGCGGTCGCCGGAACGCTGTTGATCACCGGGTTCGCCTCACTGCTGGCCATCCCGCTCGGTGTGATGGGAGGTATCTACCTCAACGAGTACGGACGGAATTCACGTCCGGCCCGGATCCTTCGGGTGCTGTCCGATGTGATGACCGGCGTGCCCTCGATCGTGATGGGCCTGTTCATCTACACGTTTCTCGTGTTGCGCACCCAGGCACTGTCGGGGTTCGCCGGGGCGCTGGCCCTGGCCGCTCTGATGCTGCCGGTGGTGATTCGCGCCACCGAGGAAATGCTCCGGTTGGTACCCGACGATCTTCGGCTCGGGAGCCTGGCCCTCGGATCACGCCGTTCGACCACCATCATGCGGGTTGTTCTGCCTGCCGCTCTCCCGGGAATAATCAGCGGTGCTCTGCTGGCGCTGGCCAGGGCTGCCGGCGAAACTGCTCCTCTGCTGTTCGTGATCGGCATCACCACAACCACCAACTGGTCGCTGTCGGGGACCAACACCGCACTGTCGGTTCAGATCTTCCGCAACGCCACGCAGCCGTTCGAGGGCGCTCAGCAGCGTGCCTGGGCCGCGGCGCTCACCCTGATCCTGATCGCCTTCGCGTTCACGATCATCGCCAGGCTCGTGTCGGCAGCACTCACCCGCCGGTCGGGCGCCACCTGATCGTTCACGCCCGCGCCGTGCGCTCCATGGCCTCGAGAATCCGGGTGTAGCCGGTGCAGCGGCACAGGTTGCCGGAGAGACCGATACGAATCTCGTCCGGTGTCGGATCGGGGTTTCTCGCGAAGAGCGCTGTTGCCGAGACGATCATTCCGGGGGTGCAGAACCCACACTGCACACCGCCGGCGTCGAGCAGCGTCGACTGAATCTCCGACAGGCGATCACCGTCGACGATGCCCTCGATGGTGGTGACGCTGCTCCCCTCGGCCTGCGCGGCCAGGTATGAGCAGGAGTTGACGGGTTGACCATCGATCAGCACCATGCAGGCCCCGCATTCGCAGTCGTCGCAGCCCTCCTTGGTGCCGGTGAGCCCGACTTCGCCGCGCAACACACTCAACAGGTTGCGGCCCGGGTCGATGTCGAGCGGATGGATGATGCCGTTCACCTCGAGGTCGAACTGATGGTTCACAGCGAGACTCCCATGCCTGTGCTTCGGTTGACCGGGACGGCCAGTGTTGCTCCTCCGGCACGTGAGGCGGCCGCTTCCACCGCACGTCGGGCCATGACACCGACGCAGTGCCGGCGGTAATCATCGGAGGCCCGTAGGTCGCTGATGGGAGATGCCTGCTCCGACGCCGCTCGGGCGACCGCGGCAAGCGGGCTGTCATCGGATGCGGGCGGGACGGAGTCGTCCGTAATCAGCATCGCCCCTTCCAGGATCTCCGACGCGCCTGTCACCTCGATGATCGTTGGGGCCACCGCTGTGAGGGCGACGGAAGCTGCGACCACCCGACCGGATCCTTCGGGGTCGAGGCAAACTCTGGCAGCTGCGCCCACCACCGCTATCTCCATGGCCCGGCGATACTCGAGCCTCACGTAGGCGCTTCCCGCTGCCGGTGGCGGCGACGGCAGGGAAACGGCGGTGCACATCTCACCGGGCACAGCCGAGGTGGTCCCCGGACCGGTCCAGAGTTCGGCTGGCGACACGCGCCGCTCACCACTGGTCGAGCTCAGAACGATCTCGCCACCGAGCACCACAAGTGGTGCGCCGGTGTCCATCGCCGGCGATGCGTTCATGATGTTGCCACCGATGGTGCCCACGTTTCGGGTGGACGGCGAACCGACCAGGGCCGAAGCGTCGGAAAGTGCTGTGGCCGATCTCACCACATCGGGGGCGCTCATCAACTGTGAGTGGGTGGCGATCGCACCAATCAGCAGCCCGCTGTCGGTGGTTTCGATGGACGCCAGTTCCCGCAGGTGATGCAGCGAGACCACCCGGTCGGGTAACGCCGTCTTGCCGTGTCTCGCGGCGACCACCAGATCGGTGCCGCCGGCCATGGGTACGAATCCGTCGGCCACCAGGATGAGCGCTTCCTCGACCGTCTCGGCGAACCGGAACTCTCTCATCGTGTGGCCTCCCACACCCGTTCGGGGGTCATCGGCAGGTGTCGGACATGGGTTCCCACCAGTTTGGCGATGGCGTTCGACACCGCCCCGGCAGTGGGCACATTGGGTGCTTCAGCGATGCCTTTGGAGCCACGCGGGCCGGCTCCGGCGGTTGGTATCTCCACGAACTGCGTGTGGATGGCGGGCACGTCGGCGGAGGTCTGAAGCTTGTATTCGAGAAGCCCCGGGTTGCGTTGGCGGCCATCGGATCCGTAGATCGTGCCTTCGCTGAGCGCCTGGCCGATTCCCATCATCACCCCGCCCTCGACCTGGCCGAGTGCCCCGATCGGATTGATGATGGTTCCCGAATCGTGGACCGCGTCGACCCGCAGCACGCGGGCCACCCCGGTTTCACGATCGAGCCTCACTCTCACCGCGTGGCACGAGAACTGTGGGGCCGCCCAGGCAGCCACTCCCTGATCGCCCACGCATGTCGATCCGGAGATGTCAGGGGTGTCCGGGGGTTGACCCGAGCCGTGGCCGATCAGAAGCTCGCCGTGGGAGGCGATGGCCGCGAGTTTGGCGATCGAAATGTTGTGGTCGGGGGAACCGGCGACGTGGGCCTTGCCACCGGCCAACACGATGTCGGCGCTCGATGCCTCGAGCCGATCAGCCGCGAGTTCGCGAAGCTGTTCGGCCACCTGGCCGGCTGCCGCCAGCACCGCCCGACCGTTGTTGAACAGGGTCTGGGACCCTGTGGCCCCCATGTCGTAGGGAGCCACAGCCGTGTCCTGGTGGATGATCTGGAAGTCCTCGGGTTGCATGCCCAGTTCGTCCGCGGCCAGGTTGCGCAGGGTCATCACTGCTCCCGTGCCGCATTCCTGGGCACCGGTGATGATCTGTCCCATGCCGTCGCTGTCGATCTTGATGTGGGCGCCCGACGGCATCGGGAAGCTCGGCCACCAGCCGACGGCCACCCCCATCGCCTCGTCTTCGGGCAGGTCGCTGCCGTAGCCGGAGGCCTCGGCGGCCAGTCGTATGCACTCGGTGAGGCCGATCTTGTCGTAGGTCTGGCCGGTGGGTCCGATCCTGCCGGTATCGACCGCGTTGAGCAGTCGGAACTCGACCGGATCCATGCCCACGGCCGCGGCTACCTCGTCGGTGTGTGATTCGCGGGCCCAGGTGGCCTGCGGTGCCGTGGGGGCCCGCACGCTTCCGGAGGGCTGATGGTTTGTGTAGACCAGCTCGGCGGAGATGTCGACGTTGGGGATCACATAGGGACCGACCACGTGCATAGCCGCCAGTTGCGGGAAGAACGCGGCGTCGGCGGTGTAGGCGCCGTTGTCGAGGATGGCATGGCCCCTGCGAGCCACGATGGTTCCGTCGGCCATGACACCGGTTGAGATCTCGATGATCATCGACTCCCGGCGTCGATCCGGGGCGACGAATTCCTCCCGACGGGTGAACACCAGCTTCACCGGCCGGCGCGCCGCACGGGCCAGAGCGGCCACGTGGGCCTCGTAGTGGAAACCGCATTTGCCCCCGAAGCCGCCACCGAGATGGGGCACGATCACCCGAACCCGGTTGGTGGGCAACTCCAGGGTCTGGCAGACCCCGTCGCGAGCCGAGAACGGTACCTGTGTGGACGACCAGATCGTGACCTTCTCGCCCTCCCACTGGGCGACAACGGCCCGGGGTTCCATGGGCACGGCATGCGATCCGTCGGCCACGTAGCGGCCCGTGATCACGAGGTCGGCCTCGGCCATGCCCACGTCGACGTCGCCGCGCGAAATCGACGAGAATGCGGCGACATTGCCGTGGTGGGGAAGGTTGGGGTCGGTCCGGTAGGTGTCGAGATCCGGATGCACCAGTGGCGATTCCCCAACGAGGGCCGCCTCCGGATCGTTGACGACCGGCAAGGGTTCGTACTCGACCCGAATCGTGTCGACCGCGCGCTGGGCGGTGGCAGCGTCGATTGCGGCCACCGCGGCCACCACCTCCCCTTCGAATCTGACGACCTCCGTGGCGAACAGGGTGCGGTCGGCGACCCCGGCGCTGTAACGCACGTTGGGCACATCAGCCGCCGTGAGAATCGCGAAAACCCCCGGGATACCGAGAGCCTCCGTGGTGTCGATGCCGATTATTCGGGCGTGGGCAACACCGGCGAACAGGAGTTTCGCCGCGAGCATCCCGGGGAGTTGCAGGTCGGCTGCGTAGCGGCCGCTGCCGGTTACCTTCTCAGGTCCGTCGGCCCGAACGAATCTTGGGAGTCCGGTGGCTTGGTCGGTGTTGATCGCCATCGGGATGACTCCTGCTTGTTTCGTTGGGATGTGCTGCTTGGACTCTCTCAGTCTCGCGTTTTATCACCAACGCCAGCGCCCCCAACACGACCACCATCCCCGACATCTGCACAATGGTGATCTTTTCTCCGAGAACCACCGCCGCGGCCACGGTGGACAGAACCGGAATCGACAGCACCAACATCGACGAGATGACGAGCCTGACCCGGCTGTGGGCCCAGTTGACCAGGAGATGCCCGGTGCCCGGCACCAGCACGAGCAGAGAGAGCCACGCCCAGTTCCAACCAGAGGGCACATAGACACCTCGGGCTTCGATGAGCGACACCGGCAACAGCGCCACGACCCCCACGACCCAGACTCCCGTCTGGAACTCGATGGCCGGAAGTTTCGATCTGGCGTCCTTGGCCAGCGCGAAGTAGGCCGCGAACAACAGCATGGCCACGAATGCGAGGAAGTCGCCCTTCGGGCTCCACGACGCATCGAACGACGACCCGAACACCACAAGAGCGACTCCGACCAGCGCCACGAGGGCCATCGCCACCAGTGCCCTGGTTACCCGCTCGCCGAAGCGCCGCGACGCCACGACCAACAACACCAACGGCTGGAGCGCTCCGATGACAGTGGCGTTGGCCACTGTTGTCGATTTGATGGCCACGAAGAAGACCGCTATCTCGAGGCTGATCGCCACTCCGGAGGGAGCTGCGATCAGCAGCTGACGGCGCGTGAGTCGGCGCCCGCTCATACACAGGGCCACTGAATAGACCGATGCCGCCATGACCACTCGCCAGAACGCAATCTGCACGCCCGGCATGTGGACCCATTTCACCAGTACGTTGCCGAAGGTCCACAGGAACATGGTGGCCACCGCCGCTCCCAGCGCCAGCCTTGATTTGGAATCGATCTCGGGCTCGGTCATATCTGAGCCGCCCACGTGCCTTGTACGATTCCCGCGGGCTCGACCATCTCGGGAGTGTACGACTCCCCCAGCGGCGGCGATCCCGAATTGATCCCCAAGGTCCACATGTCACACACAGCAACCATTCAGCGACGAACCGTCCGGATACTCATGGCCAGCGTCATCCCTGCCGGAGTCGGAACGTCGGGCGGCTACGCGGCGGCCGCGGTGTTGGCCAAGGACCTGACCAGCAGCAGTGCCCTGGCCGGAGTGGCTGCGGCCGGCTACGGGATCGGATCGGCGCTCGCGACTCTTCCGTTGGCCCGCTTCATGTCCGGCCACGGTCGGCGCCCCGGATTGTTCCGCGGCTGGCTGGTGGCGGCATCGGGCGCGGTCGTCGCCGCCATCGCCGCGGTGGCCGGCATCTATCCCCTGCTGGTTCTCGGCACCCTCGGGCTGGGCGTGGGCAACGCCACCACCCTTTCCGCCAGATACGCGGGCTCCGACCTGGCCACCGACGATGCCCGGGCCCGCACGATCGGTTTCCTCATTTGGGCCTCGGCATTCGGCTCGGTGTTCGGGCCCACTCTTGGTCTTGGACCGGCGGGCCGGGTGGCGACCTGGTTCGGGATCCCGGAACTGGCCGGCCCCTATCTGCTGTCGGTTCTGGTCCTCACCACGGCTGCTCTCTTGGTCAACCACCTGCTCAGACCCGACCCGCTCGATGTGGCCGGCGGTATCCAAGACCGGAGCCACGCCACCCGACCACCCGTGGGTCGCGCCTTCCGACTGATTCAGGCCAACTCCGGGGCCCGCCTGGCGGTGCTCGCAATGCTGGTCGGTCAGGTCGTCATGGTGGCGGTGATGACCATGACACCGCTCCACATGAAGGACGGCAACCAGTCACTTCAGATCATCGGGTTGATGATCTCGTTCCACATCATCGGCATGTATTTCTTCGCTCCGGTGGTCGGATGGATGGTCGACCGGGTCGGCCCCAGACCGTTGATCATCGTGGCCGGAACCGTCTTGTTCGTTGGCGGTGAAATCGCTGCCCGTACCAACCCTGCCGATCGTGCCGGTGCCTTCTGGGGCCTGTTTCTCATCGGCCTCGGGTGGAGTTTCGGACTGGTGGCCGGGAGCTCGTTGCTGACGTCCTCGGTAACCGTTGCCGAGAGGGTCGAGGTGCAGGGGGCGGCCGACCTGATCATGGTGGGATCCGGCGCCACCGCCGGACTGGTGTCGGGAGTGATCGTCGACTTCAGCGGCTACCGCTCGCTGAGCCACTGGGCCGGGGTGGGGGCTCTGGTTCTCGTGGTCGCGGCGGCGTCCCACCTGGCCCGCCGACCATCCCACCGCGTGCCCGAGCCGGTGGGCTGATCCGGACCGTCATGTCAGTCTCGGACACCATTCACTTCGACACCATCGGCTCGGTGTCGAACAGGATCCGATCAGGCGAGACCACCTCGGTGGAACTCACCGACTTGATGCTGTCGCGCATCGCCTCCCACGACCCCGGCCTCAACGCCTTCATCACCGTCACCGACGACTTGGCACGCTCGCAGGCCCGACAAGCCGATCTCGAGCTGTCGGAGGGAGTCGACCGAGGTCCGCTCCACGGAATCCCGATCGCGATCAAGGACCTGTTCGCCACGGCGGGTGTCCGAACCACCGGCGGCTCGATGCTCCACCACGACTGGGTGCCCGACCGCGACTCAACCGCGGTTGCCCGGCTGCGCGAGGCAGGTGCTGTCATGCTCGGCAAGACCGGCCTACACGAGCTCGCCTACGGGGTCACCAGCATCAACCCGTGGTTCGGCGCCGTCCACAACCCTTGGGCCCTCGACCACGACCCGGGCGGGTCCAGCGGCGGATCGGCGGTCGCTGTCTCTGCCGGGCTGGCGTTCGCAGCCCTCGGGACCGACACCGGCTGCTCTGTTCGCCAGCCCGCACACTGTTGCGGCATTGTGGGCCTCAAGCCCACTTTCGGACTGGTCAGCAAGGCCGGCGTGCTCGATCTTGTGTGGTCCATGGATCATGTCGGTCCACTCACCCGAAGTGTCGACGACGCCGCCCTGGTACTGGATGCGATCGCCGGGCACGATCCCTCCGACCCCTGGTCGTTGCGTTCGAGTCTCCCGGAAACGTTCCTCACTACCCCCCGGCCGATCGCCGACCTGCGGATCGGACTGGTTCGTCGCCACTTCTTCGAGGGTCACGCCGATGTGATCGAGGTTGTCGACGCGGCTGTCGAGCATCTCCGCTCAGCCGGATCCGAGATCGTCGAGCTCGATCTTCCCGACATCGAACAGGCCTCCGAGATGCTCGACCTCATGTCGGCCGAGGCTGCGGTTGTCCACGCCGATGATTTGCTCGATCGACCCCGGAAGTTCAGCGATGAGGTTCGTGGCAAACTCAAGCGTGACCAACAGGTGAGCACGGCCGACTACATCAAAGCCCAACAATTCCGCAGGGGGTTCACCTCACGGGTGGAACGACTCTTCGATGATTGCGATGTGATTGTCGCGCCCACCGCCACGATCTCCGCGGCGCCGATACTCGACCGGCCCGCCGACTATGGCCACCACGCCGGCAAGAACACCGCCATCTTCGACTTCACCGGGCATCCGTCGATTTCAATACCGTGCGGTTTCACACCGACCGGCCTTCCGGTGGGTCTGATGATCACCGGTCGACTGCTCGGCGAGCGCGATGTGTTGTCGGCAGCGGGCACATTCGAACTGTCAACCGATTGGCACCAGCAGCGGCCGGCTCTCTGAGAGGGATCTCAGGTGTCGTCCTCATCGAAATCGGGCAGGGCAAGGTTGGCCCAGGGCTTCCCCGGCACCGGTTCGGTCATGGCCAGTACCAACGCCTCGAAACCTATGCCCAGGAGTGTCCACGGGACCTCGGTGCCGCCCGGGCCGGTGCGGCGCATGGTGAGTCCGACATCTTTGCTGAAACGATTCCGCATGGCGATGCCCTCGACAAGGGATGCCGATGCCGCCGCGACCTGGCGCCACGAATAGGGGGCCTTGATCCGGAGGTTGAATTCTGATCCGAGGGCCTCGTAGAGCGCCGCGAAATCACCGATCGATCCGCTCTCGCTCTTTTGGAGTTCTTCCAACAATTCCGGGTCGGCGTTGTCTCCCTGGGATGCGATCGAGCACTCCATGGCAATGCTGGCTCGCCAGAAGACCGAGTTGTGGAGTGCTTCGTAGTTGGCTTCGCATCCAACCCGGATCGTCTCACGCATCAGGTCGGTCAATTGGCGGGTGTTCCCGTGGTCGAGGATCTCGCTGCTGTGCTTGAGCACCTTCAGTGCGGCCGCGGCGGTTCCCTGGTATTCGTCGCCTCCCGGGGCTGCTCGGATGGTGGCCCGAAGCAGTTCCTGGCGGATCCACTCCGACGGACTCACGTCGGCCCCTTCGCCCAGGGACCGGTAGGCGGTGGCTCTGGCCACACCGGAACGATCGACGACGTCGGAGAAGGAGAGATCCTTCAATGACGGTGTTACGCCTTCCTGAAGCATCATCTCCAGTGCGGTGCCAATCAACTTGGCACGCACCTCGTCATGGGTGGGCTTGGGCCCCGGCCGCCGTGCCTCGTCATTCGTTTCGGGATTGACTTGGATGAGACTCTCCATCTCGATATATTGTGTATCAATATAGCCACCGGGTCGGGTAGCCCCGAAACCCGGGCATGGTCAGTCCGTCCTCCAGGCGGATCCTGAGTCACCCGGAGGGGTAGATGCAAAAGTATCCGCCTCCGGGGGCTCCACCATCCCAAACCCTCCGCCACCTGGGGTCGACACCTCCAGAACATCCCCGGGCCGGAGCTTCGTGCCGGCTACTCCCGGCAGCTCCTCGATCGTTCCATCGGCTCGGATCACACGGTTGACTCCGGGCTCACCCGGTTGTCCTCCAGCCATTCCGTATGGCGGAACCACCCGATGCGACGACAGGATGTTGAGTTCCATGTGGTCGTCGAATCGCATTCGTCTGACGGTTCCGTCGCCTCCACGATGAGCCCCCGCACCCCCCGATCCGCGGCGAATCCGGAACGATTCGAGCCTCACCGGGAAACGCCATTCCAGAACCTCGGGATCGGTGAGGCGCGAGTTGGTCATGTGGGTGTGGACCGCGTCGCAGCCATCCCTTGTGGCGGTGGCACCGGCGCCACCACAAACGGTCTCGTAGTACTGGTAGCGATCATTGCCCCAAAATGTGTTGTTCATGGTCCCTTGTGCGGCTCCGGCTACTCCGACCGCGCCGAACAACGTGTCGGCAATCAGTTGCGAGGTCTCGACGTTTCCGGCGATCACCGCTGATGGGTAGACCGGGCTGATGATGCTCGGCGACGGGATGATCACCTCGATCGGTTTCATGCACCCGGCGTTGAGGGGGATGTCGTCGTCCACCAAGCACCGAAACACGTAGAGGACCGCGGCGCGACACACCGCGGATGGCGCGTTGTAGTTGCCCGGATGGGGACCGCTGGTGCCGGTGAAGTCGACCTTGGCCGACCGGGTCTGATGATCGACCGATATGGCCACGCGGATGGTCCAACCATCATCGGTCGAGTAGGAGAACTCGGAATCGGACAGGGCATCGATCACCCTCCTGACCGACTCCTCGGCGTTGTCCTTCACGTGGCCCATGTAGGCGTGGACCACGTCGAGCCCGTAGTGGTCGATGACCCGGCGAAGCTCGATGGTGCCCTTCTCGCAGGCGGCCACCTGAGCCTTGAGGTCGGCAACGTTGTCGTCGGGGTTGCGGGCCGGCCAGGGGCCGGACGCCAGAAGCGCACGCAACTCGTCCTCGAGGAACCTCCCGGCTTTCACCAGCAGGACGTTGTCGATCAGAACGCCTTCCTCATCGACCGTTGTGGACCCCGCTGGAGCGGACCCGGGAACGCTGCCACCCACGTCGGCATGGTGGCCCCGCGACGCCACGTAGAACACGATCCTTTCGCCGGCATCGTCGAAGACCGGCTTGATAACGGTGATGTCGGGGAGGTGGGTGCCGCCGTTGTATGGGGCGTTCATCACGTAGACATCACCCGGGGACATGACCGGGTTGTCGTGAATGATCGACTTGATCGACTCGTCCATCGAACCAAGATGAACCGGCATGTGGGGAGCATTGGCGATCAGATCGCCCGAGGGATCGAACACGGCACACGAGAAGTCGAGCCGCTCCTTGATGTTGACCGACGCGGCCGTGTTCTCCAGCACCAGCCCCATCTGCTCGGCGATGTTCATGAAAAGATTGTTGAAGATCTCGAGCTGCACCGGATCGACCTCGGTGCCGACCAACGCCTCATGGATGGGAGCCTCGACGCGGTCGAGAACCATGTCGCCGATGTCGGTGATGGTTGCGGTCCAGCCGGGGTCGACAACTGTGGTGGCCGTGGATTCCACTATCACCGCCGGGCCCGTGACCGGCGAACCCGCCGACAGTCGTTCCCGTGCCAGGAACGGAATCTCTCGCCACTCGCCGGCAACGAACGCCGGCAGCATTCCCAACGGAGGACCGCTGGCCGTCGGCACCGGCGATGCGATCTCGGCCCGGGCGGCGGCACCGACCGCCTCGACCTGCAGCGACTCGATGATGATCCGCTTCTCGGGTGAGACGAACCCGAATCGGGCCCGGTGAACCTCCTCGAACCGGTGG
The DNA here is from genome assembly GCA_964509555.1 of uncultured Acidimicrobiales bacterium. GTDB lineage: Bacteria > Actinomycetota > Acidimicrobiia > Acidimicrobiales > Aldehydirespiratoraceae > SZUA-87. Next base: position 3,388 of record CAZDYO010000008.1, on the reverse strand, counting down.
ACCAGCTCGGCCTCCGATCCGGCCGCAACATGAAATGCCGTGTCGGAACCGGCGTAGCGCAGCGCCAGGCGTCTGACCACCTTCACGTCGGCGGGCTCGATCCCCTGCGAGATCACCACCTCGGATGCCGATGCCGACACCTCGGCCCATTGGGGTTCGAGCGCTGCCAGAGAATCATTGCCCAGGGTCTGTTCCACGGCCCGGTCGCGCACCTCTCTCACATCGGCCAGTCCGATCCCCAGGGCCGAGAGAACCCCCGCGTGGGGATGGATGTGGATTCGTCGCACGCCCAGGCGATCGGCGACCATGCATGCGTGTTGACCGCCGGCACCGCCGAAGCACACAAGGGTGTATGTGTTGATGTCGTAGCCCCGTTGGACAGAGATCTTCTTGATGGCATTGGCCATGTTGTCGACGGCGATCGCCAGGAAACCCTCGGCCAGGTCTTCGGGGGTGCGCCGGCTGCCGGTGGCCCGGTTGACCTCGGCTGACAGCTCCTCGAACCCGGCTCGTGATCGGGCGGAATCGAGCGGGCTGTCGCCCGCCGGGCCGAATACACGGGGGAAGAACTCGGGTCTCACGCGGCCGAGCAGAACGTTGCAGTCGGTGATGGCCAGCGGGCCCCCGTTGCCGTAACACACGGGTCCGGGATCGGCTCCGGCCGAATCCGGACCCACCCGCATGCGGGCGCCGTCGAAGTGGAGGACGGAGCCGCCGCCGGCGGCCACCGTGTGGATCAGGATCATCGGAGCCCGGACTCTGACCCCCGCCACCGTTGTCTCGTGGGTGCGTTCCAGTTCACCGGCGTAGTGGGACACGTCGGTGGATGTGCCCCCCATGTCGAACCCGAGCAGACGATCGAACCCGGCCTGCGCCGCGGTGGCCACCATGCCCACCACCCCACCGGCCGGTCCGGACAGCAGGGCGTCCTTGCCGCGGAATCTGAAGGCATCGGTGAGCCCGCCGTTGGATTGCATGAACATGAGACGCGGTCCGTTGCCGCCGGGACGCAGATTGGTGTCGACCTGGTCGACGTAGCGCCGAAGAATCGGCGACAGGTAGGCATCGACCACCGTGGTGTCGCCCCGGCTCACCAACTTCATGAGCGGACTCACCTCGTGACTTACCGACACCTGCGTGAAACCCAACTCGCGAGCGATCACCCCGAGGCGTTCCTCGTGGCGGGTGTGGCGGTAGCCGTGCATCAACACGATCGCCACCGAGTCGAAACCGGCGTCGCGGGCTTCGGTGAGCCCGGCCCGGGCTGAATCCTCATCGAGCGGGACGATGACCGTTCCGTCGGCGGCCACCCGTTCGCTAACCTCGAGTGTGCGGGTATGGAGCATTTCCGGGAGAACGATGTCGATGGCGAAGATGTCGGGGCGGGCCTGGTAGCCGATGCGAAGAGCATCCGCGAAACCGGCGGTGGTCACCAGCAGCGTGGGTTCACCCTGTCGCTCCAACAGCGCATTCGTGGCCACCGTCGTGCCCATCTTGACTGTGTCGATCAGGCCGACCGGGAGCGGGTCGCCGGGGGCTACGCCGAGAACATCACGGATCCCCTGAATTGCCGCGTCGCGGTAGCGGCGCGGATTCTCGGACAGGAGCTTGTGGGTGACGGTTGTGCCATCCGGGCGGCGAGCCACGACATCGGTGAACGTGCCGCCGCGATCGATCCAGAACTGCCAGCCGGAGGAGTCAGACATTGTCGGGGCAGGTTACCGCGCCGCCCCCGGGTCAGCGGTAGATGACGAGGCTCGCATCAGCCAGCGGCTTGACCCCCAGAAAATCGAGGGCGATCACCCCCATGCTGCCGTCGACGAACTCGATCAGAATGCGATCGAACCTGGTGTCGAGGATCGCCAACATCGTCGAATCAGGCGACCAGACCGCCGAGTTCACCCCCACGCGGGGGTCGAGGTCACGGGTCTCCCCGGTGAGCGCGTTGTAGAGAACCGGAAGCCGCGCCCCCTCCGCCGGCACCACCGAATACGTTCCGTCGGGCGACACCAGGACGCTTGGAAGAACCCGCTTCTCACCGATCGCGGGCAGGAACACATCGGAGCGGCCAAGCGACTCGGCCACGCCGACCGTGCCATCAGCGGTGTTGAGGATGGCGATGCCGTTCTCGGTCTGATACGAGAACTTGAAACCCCCCTTGATGGCATCTATCTGCTGTGAGGTGAGGGCCACCACGCTTCGACCATCGGTGGGCGGAACCATTTCGAAGAACGCCCTGGCCCGTAGGTCGGGTAGAAGCTGCGCGAACCTGTCGCGCCCGGTTGTGGTCGGGACCACCGTTGACACGACGGCGGATGCCGTCTCCTCACTGGTGTCGGGCACCCGGCTCGAGTTGTCGCCGCGGGGGAAGCCTGCGACAACCAGGGCCGACCCGACAACGATGGCTACGAGTGCCACCGCAATTCTCGGGGATCGTCCCGGTCGACGCGGTGAACGGTCACGCGAGGGCGCTGGGTCGGGGTGGACATCGATGGTCGCCGGTGGCACGCTCCAACACTAGATGCCGATATCGTCCGGCGGTCCCGCAGCGCGGGCTTGATGGGCCCGTTGGGTCATCCGCACCGATCCCCAACCGAGCGAAAGGCTGCCAATGGAAGGAATCGCCTTCGGCCTCGCGGCCATGTTCCTGATCGGTCTCAGCGACTTCCTCGGTGGCCGATCGAGCGGACGCTCCACAGCCATGCAGACCGTGAACGCCGCGTTCTGGGCCGGTGCCCTTCTTGCTCTGGTGGTGGCGCCGTTCACCGGATCGATCACCGCAGTCGACATGCTGAAGGGTGCGATCTCGGGCGTGGCCGTCACGGGTGCACTGTGGACCCTGTGGCGGGGCTATGTCGTGTCGACCATGGGTATCACCGCCCCGGTTGCGGCGGTCACCGGTGCGGTTCTCCCGGTCCTCGTCGACGTGTCGCGCGGCGACGGCCCCGGCACTCTCGGTGTGATCGGCATGACATTGGGGGTCGCGTCTCTTCTGCTCACGTCCTGGCAGCGGGGCGACCGCTCCCCCTCCCTCGGGATCGTTCACGGCCTCGCCGCCGGCGCAATGTTCGCGGTGATGTTCGTGGTCGGCGGCGACACCTCGATCGAGAGCGGAGTTTGGCCGATCGTCGCCCAGAGAGGCACCGCCGGCCTGATCATCACCATTCTCGCTCTCGGGATGCGGCAGAAACCGTTCGCCGAGCGGGACGATGTGAAGTGGAGTTCGATCAGCGGCGCTGCGGGGGCCGCCGGTGTGGGGTCCATCGTGTTGGGCGCCCAGCGCGGTCCGATCGGACCGGTCACGGTCACCGGGTCGCTCTACCCGGTGGTCGGTATCGCTCTCAACTGGCTCCTGCAGGGCGAGCGGCTCCGTTGGTGGCAGATTCTC
>CAZDYO010000007.1:0-18508 GCA_964509555.1 uncultured Acidimicrobiales bacterium | reverse complement strand
GACGACCAGGGTGACCTGGCCCGGGCCACCCGGGGCTTGATCGCCCAGCATCCCACCGGGGTGTTCGACGGTCCGTTCGGATCCGCGTGGGACGTGTCCGAATACGACTTTCTCCGAGGCGACGACCCGGCACCGCCGTCGGTCCATCCGAGCCTGTGGCGTCACGGAAAGCTCAACGCCATCCATGGCCTGTTCGAGGTCGCCGATGGCATCTGGCAGTGCCGGGGCTACGACATTTCCAACATCACCTTCCTCGCCGGTGAGACCGGCTGGCTGGTGATCGATCCGCTCACGACCACATCATCGGCCGCCGCTTGTCTCGAGCTGGCCAACTCCGAGCTCGGCGAACGCCCGGTGAGGGCGGTCATCTACACCCACAGTCATGCCGATCACTACGGCGGAATCCTGGGGGTGACCACTCGCGAGGCGGTGGCCGCCGGCGATGTGAGGATCATCGCCCCCGAGGGATTCCTCCGCGAGGCTGTCAGCGAGAATCTGGTGGCCGGTCCGGTGATGGGGCGACGGGCGCTCTACCAGTTCGGCATGTTGCTGCCCCCGGGTGAGACCGGTCATGTCGACTGCGGTCTCGGCAAGACGATTCCGAGGGCCCGGGGGAATCTCATCGGACCGACCGAGGAGATCTCCACCACCGGCACCGAACTGGTTGTCGACGGCATCAGGGTGGTGTTCCAGAGCACTCCGGGCACCGAGGCCCCGGCCGAGATGAACTTCATGTTCCCCGATCATCGGGCTCTGTGCATTGCCGAGAACTGCACCCACACCCTCCACAACGCCCTGCCGTTCAGAGGAGCCAAAGCCCGCGACACCCTCGGTTGGAGCAAGTACATCCAAGAAGCGCTCGACCTGTTTGTCGACAACACCGACACCATCTTCTCGACCCACAACTGGCCGAGGTTCGGCAATGACGACGCGCGGCTCTATCTCGAGCAGCAGCGCGACCTCTATCGGTGGCTTCACGACCAGACGATGCGGCTGGCCAACCACGGACTCACGCAGCGCGAGATTGCCGAGTCGCTCGAGATCCCCGAGTGCTTCACCGCCCAGGGCCACACCCGCGGCTACTACGGCACGGTGAGTCACAACTCCAAGGCCATCTACCAATACTACTTGGGATGGTACGACGGAAACCCGACCAACCTCGACCTTCACACACCGGCCGAGAGCGGCGCTCGCTATGTGGAATGCATCGGCGGGCCCGAAGCGGTGCTCGGCAAGGCCCGTGAAGCTTTCGAAGAGGGCGACTACCGCTGGGTGGCCGAACTGCTCAACAACCTGATCTTTTCCGACCCGACCAACACGGAGGCCCGTGCGCTGCAGGCCGATGCCTTCGAACAACTCGGCTACCAGAGCGAATCCGGCCCGTGGCGTGACAGCTATCTGATGGCCGCACAGGATCTGCGCACCGGCGCCAAGGGACTTGGCAGTGGTGCCGGCGTGATCTCCGATGAGCTCACCGTGGAGATGCTCTTCGACCTGGTGGGTGTCCGGCTGAGAGCCGAGGATGTCGGGGGCATGTCGGTGTCGACCAACTGGCACTTCACCGACATCGACGAGACCCACCATCTGGGTCTGGACAACTGTGCGCTGCATCACCGCCCCGGGCGACGCGACGAGCGGGCCGATGCCGACATCTCACTGCGCAAAGCGATGCTGGCCTCCCTCCTGCGCGGTGACATCGACATCGATGCCTTCCTCTCTTCGGGAGAAGTGAGCGTGTCGGGAGAAGCGGGCGCGCTCCGGTCGATCCTCGGTTCGCTCGACTCGTTCAGCGGACTCTTCGGGATCGTCGAACCCTGATCAGGGAGCCGCGGATGTGTACGGAACCGTGCCCTGCACAGTGTTGATACCGGCAACGCGGCCGTGTCGGTTCACCAGGCGCAAAGTCTTCGGCAGGCCTCGGCGATCCTGGCGGAATCCGGCCGGTAGGCATCCTCCAGAGGCGGGCTGAACGGAACCGGAGTGTCGAGGCCCCCCAGCCGTTTGACGGGTGCATCCAGATGCTGGAAACACTCGTCGGCGATGACAGCGGCGATCTCGGCACCAACACCGGCCATCCTGTTGGCCGCGTGGACCACCAGCGCTCTGCTGGTGCGGGCCACCGACTCGAGCACCGTGTCGGTGTCGAGCGGTTTGAGCGATCGCAGATCGATCACTTCGACCTCGATTCCCTCAGCCGCCAGGGCATCGGCAGCGGAGGTGGCCTGATGCCGCATGGCGCCGTAGGTGATGATGGTGCAGTCCCGGCCCGGTCTGGCAATCGCAGCCCGGCCGATCTCAATCGGGGAGTCGCCCCCGAGGACCGGGCCCCGCAGCGACCGGTAGAGCGGCTTCGACTCGAAGTAGATGACCGGGTTGTCGTCGCGAATTGCCGACAGCAACAGGCCGTAGGCATCGGCAGGTGTGGACGGTGCCACCACCTTCAGCCCCGGCGAGTGGACGAACCAGGCCTCGGGGTTTTGCGAGTGGAACGGCCCGGCCCGCAGGCCGCCATCGGAAGGGGCCCGGATCACCCATGGGATGCGGCCGCCCCATCGGTAATGGGTGTTGGCTGCGAACTGCACGATGGAGTCGAACCCGGTGGTGATGAAATCGGCGAACTGCACCTCGACAATCGGACGCATGCCCATCAGCGCCATGCCGCTGGCCGCCCCGATGAACGCCGACTCGGTCATCGGCATGTTCCGAACCCGTCGGGCCCCGAAGCGCTCCCCGGCCTCCTTGGTGACCTTGAACGCGCCGCCGAAAGGTGGGGCGACGTCCTCGCCCATGATGATCACATCGGGGTCGAGTTCCATCTCGTGGACCAGAGCGTTGCTGATGGCCTCGAGGTAGGTGAACTCGACGGGACTCACGCCCAAACTCCTTCGGTGACGTCGGCCGGATCGGGCATCGGACTCCGCAACGCAAATTCGACCGCATCGTCGACCTCGGCGCGTGCTCCGGCGCGGACCGTCTCGATCTCGTCGTCGGATGTGCCCAGCTCCCTGAGCCGGGCCTCGACGAGCAGAATCGGGTCGCGTTTCTCCCATTGGGTGATCAGCTCAGCGGGCACGTAGTCGGCTCCGTCGTGGATGGCGTGGCCGAGCATTCGCATCGTGTGGGCCACCACCACCCTCGGACCGGCACCATCTCGTGCTTCGTCGATGGCCCGTCCAACGGTCTCGAGCACGGCCTCGACGTCGTTGCCATCGACATTGACAGCCACGGCTCCGGCAGCACGCGCTCGGGAGGTGATGTTGGTGTTGGCGGAATGGCTGGTGATCGGGGTGGAGTAGGCGTACTGGTTGTTCTCAACCACAACCACGACGGGTGCAGCCTCAAGAACCGCCAGATTGAGCGATTCGGCGAACAGCCCGGTGATCGAGCCGCCGTCGCCGGTGAAGGTGAGCGCCACCCGGGGCTCGTTGCGATACCGGAACGACATGGCCGCGCCCACGGCCACCGGAAGTGACTGGGGAAGGTGGGATATGAAACCGATGATCCCAAGGTTGGGATCACCGCATCCGTGGATGTTGGCGTCGCGTCCGCGGCTCACACCGGTGGCCCGACCCAGCTGCTGTGCGAGCAGCCGTCTGGCGGTCATTCCCCGCACCAGGTAGGCGCCGAGGTCGCGATGCATCGGGGCGATCACGTCGTCGGGCAGAAGCCCCAGCGCGGAACCCACCGATATGGCCTCGTGCCCGATCTGGTTGAACGTTCCCCCGACCCCCTTGCCGGTGAGCCACAACGTGCGGATCGCCTCATCGAGCGTGCGGGTGAGGACCATCCAACGATGGGTGGTGAGGAGCTCCGAGGAGGAACGGGGATTGCCGGCGGTGGAAGTCATGTCAGCCAGAGGTGGTGGAAGGGTCGGGATGGTAACCATCGCATGAAATCAGGGGTGGACGCTCGGCGGTGACGACTTCGACCGGCGGCATGCCCGGGCGCCGGAGCACCGACCCCCATTGGTCGTTCCACACGACTCCGGGTGCCCGCGACATCGCGGCGTGGAGGACCTCCATTGACTGGGCGGTGAGGTCATGGAGCGGGCGAATGCGGTGGGTGCGGGTTCCGAGGTCGACCTGGGCTATCGAATCGGGGCCGTGGGTCTTGGCGATGTCGATCAGGAGCCCGGTTTCGACACCGTATCCCTCGAAGAACGGCAGTCGCTCGAGAACCTCGCGCCGTGAAGCGTATTCGCCGCCAAGCGGCTGCCTGATATGGGTGAGATGGGGAAAGAAGGTCGAGATGAGCGGGCGGGCCATCAACTCGGTGGTTCGGCCGCCTCCGGCCCCGTCTTCCTGCGGACGGTGGTAGTAGCCCTTCACCATTGCGATCCGTTGGTCGGAGAGCAGCGGTTTCAGCAGGCCGGTCACAAACCCCGGGTGAAAGCTGGTGAGGTCGGCGTCGATCCAAACGATGATGTCGCCGGTGCAGGCGGCGACGCTTTTCCAGAGAACGTTGCCCTTGCCCCGGCCGGGCCCGCACTCGGGCAACACCTCCGAAACCGTTCTCACCTCGGCGCCGGCCCGACGCGCCGATCCTGCGGTGTCGTCGGTGGAGGAATCGTCCATCACGACCACCTCGTCGACCAGAAATCCCGGCGAACCGGTGGTGGGATCGGTCATCAGGGATCGCTGGATCGATTCGACGATCGAACCGACGGTTTCTTCCTCGTTGCGGGCCGGCAGACACACCGATATCGAGGCACCGTTCTTCATCTCGACCAGAGACCGGGCCTCGAGTTGGTGGGCTGCGGTCAGGTGATCCTCGGTGGCCGACATTGGTTCATCGTACGAAGATGACTGCCCGTGCGCCGCTTCAGGCAGCTCCGGGATTCAGGCTCGGTTCCATAGCAGCCGATGTTTATCTAACATGGGGGTCGTGTTGTCGGGTCGGGTCATCGGGGTTGTTGCCACTCTGAGTGTTCTCGCGTCGGCTTGCGGTGCCCGTGCCAGCACCGAATCCGGTGTATTGCCTCCGGTCGTCGCCGTCTCCACCCCCGCCTCAACGGCGCCGCCCCCGGTCGCGTCCACACTGCCGGCCGCGGCAGCTCCGACCACCACCCGGGCAGCCGTTCCCCCCACCACTGTTGCCACCGACCGCCACGAGACATTTGTTGCCAACATCGTCGACAGTGTCACGATCCTCGACACGTTCGATTCGCCCGGTGGTCCCCCCGTTTCGTTCGAGTACGCCATAACCAACCCCACATTCTTCAAGAATCCCCTGGTGCTGATGATCGTCGATCGAAGCGACGACGGTGAGTGGCTGAAGGTCCAGATCCCCGTGAGGCCCAACGGAACCGAGGCCTGGATCCGCGCCGCCGATGCCGAGATCACCTCCCACAGATTCCATGCCGAGGTTGATGTGTCGAACCGGTCGGTCACCGTCTGGAACGGCGACGAGGTGGTGGCCCAGACCGGAGCGGTGGTGGGTGCCGATCGCAGCCCTACCCCACTCGGGCATTTCTTCGTGAACGACCTCGTGCAGGAGTGGGAGGGCAGCGCCTACGGCCCCTACATCCTCAGCCTGTCGGCCTTTTCCGAGGCCCTCGACTCGTTCGGCGGGGGAGTGCCGGTGATAGCGATCCACGGCACCAACAACCCGGGCCTGATCGGCGGGGCTTTCTCCAACGGATGCATCCGCATCCCCAACGAGGTGGTGAGGGTTCTGGCCCAGACGGTGCCGATGGGAACTCCGGTCGACATCGTCGCCTAGCCTCCATCCGGTGGACCGGATGCGACGTATTCTCGATTGGTCGGTGTCGCTGGCCAGGGGTGTGGCCAAGGAGTGGTCGGCCGACCGACTCGGTGGGCTGGCTGCCGAGATCGCATTCTTCGCTCTGCTGGGCTTGTTTCCGCTGGTGATCGTGCTCGCCGCAGCTCTCGGTTCATTCGACAACCTGATCGGCGCCCATGCCGCCGGACAAGTGGAGGACTGGCTTCTCCAACGGATATCGACGACGTTTGGTTCCGACAACTCCCTCGACTCGACGGTGAGGGATCTTTTCGACGGGTCGAACGCCGGCGCTCTCACCACTGGTCTCGTCCTCTCGTTCTACGCGGCGTCGCGTGGTTTCGTGGCGGTCGTCGGCGCCCTTGATGTGGCCTACGGATACAAGACCACCAGGGGTTGGTTGTCCACCCGCCTGGTCGGCTTCGGTCTCACCGTCGCCACCGTGATGATGGCCTCCCTGGTGATGCTCATGGCGGTGGTCGGGCCGTTGTTCGGTGTGGGCGGGGGCATCGCCGACAGGCTCGGAGCCGGAAACGGTTTCGTCGTGGCCTGGGATCTGGCCAGATGGCCGCTGGTGGCGGTGGTGCTGGTGGTGTGGTCGGCGACCGTCTACCACGTGGCCCCGAGCCACAGAACGCCTTGGCGCAGCGAACTGGCCGGCGCCGGTATCGCCACTATCTGGTGGGTGGTCGTGTCGCTCGGTTTCAACCGCTATCTTGCGGCGGCCTCGTCGGGATCGAACGCGATATTCGGTCTGCTCGGTGGCGCCCTGAGCGTGATGTTCTGGCTCTACCTGATGGCCATGGGACTCCTGGTCGGTGCCGAGATCAACTCTCTGTTGGCAGTGAAAGACGGCAAATCGATCGCTGTGGAGCGTCGTACGCCCCACTTACCGGTGGGTAGGAACAGGGGCTAGCCTTCAGTCCGTGACTGACTACCGCACCCCCCTCGCCGACATCAAGTTCACCCTGCGAAGCATCGTCGATTTCGACAGCTTGGCCGCGTTGGAGGGCTTTGAGCACTCCGATCCCGACCTGGTCGACGGGCTGCTCGACGAGGCGGCGCGTTTCTTCGAACAGGTGGTGGCACCCACCAACCGCGACGGCGACACGTTCGGGTCGCAACGCAACGACGACGGATCGGTCACTGCGGCCCCCGGTCTGAAGGAGGCCTACAGGCTCTACGTGGAGGCTGGATGGGGTGGCGTCGGATTCCCCGAGGAGTACGGCGGAGGCAACTTCCCCTGGACCCTGAGCCTCGCCATCCAGGAGATGCTCACCAGCGCCAACATGGCCTTCTCACTGTGCCCACTTCTCACACAGGGGGCGATCGACGCCATCATCCACCACGGCAACGAGATCCAGCGGGAGCTCTACCTCGAGAAGATGATCTCCGGTGAGTGGTCGGGCACCATGAACCTGACCGAACCCCAGGCCGGCAGCGACGTGGGTGCGCTCACCACCAAGGCCGTTCCCCGCGGCGATGGAAGCTGGGCCATCACCGGCCAGAAGATTTTCATCACCTGGGGCGAACACGACATGGCCGACAACATCATTCATCTGGTGTTGGCCCGGACTCCGGGCTCGCCTCCCGGCACCAAGGGCATCAGCTTGTTCATCGTGCCCAAGTTCCTGGTGAACCCCGACGGCAGCCTCGGTGAACGCAACGATGTCACCTGCGTTTCGATCGAACACAAGCTCGGCATCCATGCCAGTCCCACCTGTGTGATGGGATACGGCGACAATGGCGGTGCCATCGGCTGGATGATCGGCGAGGAGAACGCCGGCATGCGGGCCATGTTCACCATGATGAACATGGCAAGGCTGTCGGTTGGCCTCGAAGGCCTGGCGGTCAGCGAGCGTGCCTATCAACAGGCCCTCGAATACTCCCATGAGCGGCTGCAGGGCCGGGCCCCCGGCGCCGCCAAAGGCGAGAGTTCACCCATTGTCGACCATCCCGACATCCAGCGGACCCTCCTCGACATGAAGTCGTGCATCGACGCGATGCGCGGGCTCTGCTACCGCAACGCTGAAGCGCTCGATCACGCCGGCCACGGCAAGGATGCCGATGACCGTGAGCGTGGTACCCAACTCGCGGCCCTTCTCACACCGCTCAGCAAGGCGTGGTGCACCGATCTCGGTGTGGAGCTCACCAGCGCGGGGGTGCAGGTCCACGGCGGCATGGGATTCATAGAAGAGACCGGAGCCGCCCAGCATTTCCGTGATGCCCGCATCACTCCCATCTACGAGGGGACCAACGGAATTCAAGCGATCGATCTGGTGGGCCGGAAGCTGCCCATGAACGGGGGAGCGGTGATCGCGGTCCACCTCGATTCGATTGCCGCCACTCTCGACCGCGCCGGGAAGATCGAAGAGCTCGCTCCGGTGGCCACCCACCTTGCCGCCGCGCTGGCTGCCACCAGGGAGGCCACCGAATGGCTGCTCGCCGCGGGATCCTCCAACCCTCTCGACACGCTGGCCGGGGCCACCGATTATTTGTCGATGCTGGCCACCACCACCGGCGGTCAGATACTGGCCGACGCCGCGTTGGCCGCCATCGATTCCGGCCACACCGATCAGGCACGCGACAAGGCCGTACTGGCCCGGTTCTTCGCCACCCACCGCCTGGCCCGCGTCCCCGGTCTTCTGGCCGGGGTCGAGTCCGGCATCTCCGACTTGTCGATCGGGCGCGCGGGAATCCTCGCCAACTGATACCCGCGTAGCGGAAGCGATTGCACCTGCGTAGGGTTTCGCACAGAGTTCCCGCTTCAGGAGTCCGAGTTGTTCGCGTCGATACCAAGCCCATCGTCCAACGTCATCGAGCTGGGCCCGCTCACCTTGCGGGCCTACGGACTCATGATCGCACTTGGCGTTGTCGCCGCCGTCTGGCTGGCCCAGAAGCGCTGGGAAGAGCGCGGCGGAAACCCCGACGACGTCGCGTCGATCGCCATGTGGGCCGTGCCCGCAGGCTTGGTGGGTGCACGCATCTACCATCTCGTCACCGACTGGCGTTTCGACGAGGGCTGGCTGGTCCCGTTCAAGGTGTGGGAAGGCGGACTGGGGATCCCCGGCGGGATAGCAGCCGGAGTGTTCGCGGCGATGTGGGTCATCAAACGCAAGGGACTGTCGCGAGCAGATGTGTTCGACGCCGTCGTACCCGCGCTTCCCCTGGCCCAAGCGATCGGACGGTTCGGGAACTGGTTCAATCAGGAATTGTTCGGCGGCCCCACCAACCTCCCGTGGGGCGTTGAGATCAAGCCCGAACTCGCGGCCGAGGCCGGCCACCCCGGGGTGTCCACGTTCCACCCCACCTTCCTCTACGAATCGCTGTGGAACCTCGGCTTGGTTGTGTTCCTGATCTGGCTCGACGGCAAGCGGGTGGTGAAGCGCGGCAGTCTGATCGCGGTCTACGTCCTCGGATACCTCACGGCCCGCCTGTGGCTGGAGACCGTGCGCATCGATCCGGCCACCCACATTCTCGGGGTCCGGATCAACATCTGGATGAGCGGCATCGGCATCACCGCGGCGCTTGCCTGGCTCTGGTTCAAGGGCCGGGTGGTCGACACCGACGAAACCCCCGATTCGGAAGACTCAGGCGACACCGCTGGAGGCGTCGAGGAGATCGAGGTGGCTTCTCCCGGAGACGGCGCCCCGTAGACGGTTGAGCGCGTGATGTTCGTGTAGCTGCTCGGCGACTGCCAGGGGCGGGAACATGGTCAGGTCGCGAATGTCGTACGCGATCGAGTAGAGCCGCAAGCGGTCAAGTTGTCTGGGGATGGCGAAGAGTTCCGGGTAGACCTCCTGCAGCCACCACGGCACATCGGCATAGTCCTCGGGTCTGGTCACCTCGTAGTAGGCGTCGGCCACGTGCAACTGGGGCAGGCAGCAGACACGCAGGAACACATCCAGGTCGACATCGGGAGGGCTGGTGCGGGCCCACTCGAAATCGAGGATGGCCGTGATCCGCTCACCGTTCCAGAGGATGTTCTCGAATGTGAGATCCCCGTGGATCAGGAATTGGCTCTCGAACGGCTCGATGGCCGGTGTGAGTTCGAACACTAGGTTTTCTACATCGTCGATGAGCCCGGGGTCGACGTAGGGAAGCGACCGGACCTGGTCGAGGGCGACGAGCAACGACATGACCGGCGACAACGTGTCGCCTCGGAGCATCTGGGGAGCATCGATGCGGGGAAGATCAGCCGGCCCCGGTGTCATGTGGAGTCGCCGTAGCTTCGCCCCGAGCTGGTGGATGGCATCACGACGTTCGGCTGGGGACATGGTCGGCCAGCAGTGGGCGAGAGGGCGACCGGGCACCCGGCGCAGGACCAGGTAGTCGGCACCGAGTCGGCCGCCGTAGGAAACCACCATCGGGTAGCCGATCTCGGCTGGAAGCACCGGACCGAGCATCGCCTCGCGGCGCAACCGTTGATTGGGGCGGCGGTTGACCCTCACCACGTGTTGGGGAGTGAGCCACACCTCGTTGGTGACGCTCGAGGCGGCTTCCAGCGGAACGCTCGAATCGAGCCCGGCCTGCATGAGCGCATGGCGGGCGCGGGCCATCGCCATCGGGCTGGTGGCGTGATTGGTCACGTGGGCACCATTCGGCACCGGCGGGCCGGAGTCATGATCTGACCATCGGCACGATGCCCGTCATCCTGAGCAAGGTTCCAACCTCCGGACTTGGGCGAATGGGCATTGTGGCCCAGCCGGTGTCAGGCGTTGAGCACACTTGACGAGAGCTTCGGCCATGCCGCGGCTGCCCACGGCCCGAAATCACGATCGGACAGGGCAATCAACGTGGTGTCGGCCCCGGGATCGGTCCAGAGCATGGTGCCGCTGCTGCCGAAATGTCCGAAAGTGGACTCTGAGTTGAGTTGGCTGGTCCAGTGGGGGTTCTTGGTTCCCCGGATCTCCGGGCCCAGACCCCACGGGTTCGGTGTCTGTCGGCCGAATCCCGGCAGCACGCCGGCCAGATCGGGTAGCTGGGCAGTGGTGGCGAGGCGAAGGGTCTGTAACGACAACAGAACCGGTTCACTCCAGCACCGCGCCAGATTGATCATGTCTGACACCGTGCCGATGGCGCCGGCCCCGGGTGAGCCCTCAAGGTTGGTCGACGACATGTCGGCCGGTTCGAGGACCGCTTCGCGGAGGTAGGTGGCGAACTCGATCCCGGAGCGGTCGGCGACGTGGTCGGCCAGGATCTGGAACGAGGCGGTGCTGTAGGAGCGGCGTAGGCGTGGCGGAGCGATCACTTCGGGGGTGTCCGGGGCGATGCCGCCGGCGTGGCACAGCAGATCGGCCACGGTGGCTCCGGAGTCGGTGGCGACCGTGTCGAGCGAGGTGGTGCCCTCTTCACACGCAACGAGCACCGCCATCGAGGTGATCAGTTTGGTGATCGAGGCCAGCCGAAAGGGGCGGTCGACATCGCCGTGGGTGGTGACCGACCCGTGTCTGATCACGGCTGCAGCCGCGTTGTCGACCGGCCAGTCATCGATCTCGGACAGGACGCTCATGTGGCGGACACTATCCTCGGCGGGAGATGGACCCGCTCGACCGCACCGATTGGACCGACTTCGAGCTGGCGGTGGCCGCGGTGCTCGACGGGCTGGAGCCGGGTGATGTGGTCAGCTACGGGGAGGTGGCTGTCGAGGCCGGTCGGCCCGGTGCTGCCCGCGCTGTCGGGTCCATGTTGCGCCGAAGCGGCGGTGCGGGCTTCCCGTGGTGGCGGGTGGTGGCCGCCGACGGCCGACTCGCCGCCGGCGATCCGGTGGAACAACAACGGCGCCTCACATGCGAGGGCGTGACGGTGATACGGGGCCGAGTGGTCTGACGGCGGTACCCTGACGGTGTAACCATGCCTAATTCAACTGCAACCAAAACGTTCGCCGATCTCGGCCTGCGCGACGAAATCGTCACCACCCTCTCCGACAAGGGCATCACCTCCCCCTTTCCAATCCAAGCGCTCACCATCCCCGACGCACTCGCAGGCAAGGATGTCTGCGGCAAGGCCAAGACCGGCTCCGGCAAGACCCTCGCCTTCGGCCTCCCGGTTCTCCAGCGCCTCGAGGTGGCCCAACCCAATCTTCCCAAGGCCCTCGTGCTCGTGCCCACCCGTGAGCTGGCCAACCAGGTCTGCGACGAGCTCAAACCGGCCGCCGCTGCTGTCGACCGGTCGGTTCTCGCCGTCTACGGCGGCGCCCCGATCGAGAAGCAGATCGCCAAGCTCGACAAGGGCGTCGACATGGTGGTGGCCACCCCGGGCCGCATGATCGACCTGATCGAGCGCAAGGCGGTGGCGGTCACCTCCGTGAGCCACGTGATCGTCGATGAGGCCGATCGCATGGCCGACATGGGGTTCCTGCCCCAGGTCGAATGGATTCTGCGCAACGTGCAGAGCGACCGCCAGACCCTGCTCTTCTCGGCCACGCTTGACGGCGCCGTCAACTCTCTGATCCGCCGTTACCAGAGCGACCCCGAAATGCACGAAGTCGCCGGCAAGGAAGTCACCGTCGATGAAATGACCCACCGGTTCATAGCGGTCCACAAGATGGACAAGGCCAAGGTGGCCGCCACGATCGCCAAGTCGGTCGACCGCACCATCATGTTCACCCGCACCAAGGTCATGGCCGACCGCCTGGCCGATGAACTCCACTCGCTCGGGCTCGACGCCGCGGCGATCCACGGCGATCTCCGCCAGTCGCAGCGCGAGAAGTCGCTTCGGGATTTCAGCAACGGAAAGCTCCATGTGATGGTCGCCACTGATGTGGCCGCCCGCGGTATCCACGTCGACGATGTCGATGTGGTGCTCCAATATGATCCGCCGTCCGACCACAAGACCTACCTGCATCGGGCCGGACGCACCGCCAGAGCCGGAGAGAGCGGCTTGGTGGTCACCCTCTCCGTCTGGAACGAAGAGCTCGACATCAAGCGACTCCAGAAACGCATCGGGGTGTTGATGCCGATCGTCGAGATGTTCTCCAACGACCCTCGGCTGTCCGACCTGGTCGGCTGGGACCCTGAGGCCGACTAGCTCTTGCTGGCGTCCGTAGCCGAGCGATTCGTCGAGGCGTCGGGCGGGGATTCTGCCGCCACTTTGGCAGGTGTGGTTGCGTCGGTGTCCCGATCCGCGGGATTGTCCGTCGATTTCGTTATCGATGGAGCCGTTGTCGACCCTGATCGATCGGCGGCCGCGGTCGACATCCCGGCTGAGATCGGCGACAGTGGCTGGATGCTGCCGGGCATGGTTCGGGAGATGCTCCTGTCGCCTGCCCGTCGACACTCCGGTGGGGTCCACCACACGCCCTACGAGGTGGCCGCCGCCCTGGTGGCTGAGGCGTGGCCGCCCGGTCCGGTGGGCGTCGCGGCTGATCCATCGGTGGGCGGGGGAGTGTTTCTGGTGGCCGCAGCCGCGGCCATGGACCTGCCCCGCGGTGAGGCGGTCGGACACGTTGTCGGATGCGACATCGATCCTCTGGCCGTGGCCACGACCACGGCTGCTCTCACGCTCTGGTCGGGTGGCGTGGCCCCCGGCGCGGGAGCGATAAGGGTGTCCGACTTCCTCGAACCCGACCCATTCCGGGGAACGGTCCCCGATCTGATCGTCGGCAATCCACCGTTTCTTTCCCAATTGCGGGGCGACACCGTCCGAAGCGAGCAGTCCCGCTCCCGAACCAGGGATCGATGGCCGGCGGTCGGCGGGTTCATCGATGAGGCGATGCTGTTCCTTCTGGCTGCCGTGGAGATTGTCGCTCCCGGGGGCCGGGTCGCGCTGGTGCAGCCGACATCGGTGCTGTCGGCACGCGACTCCCAGCCGGTTCGTGAACTGATCGGCTCGCTGGCCCCGGTCACCCGGTTCTGGACGCCCCGTACCCGGGTGTTCAGCGCCTCGGTGGAGACCTGCGCGGTGGTGTGCGAAAGGGACGCTGTTCCGACAGTCGTTGAACGCAGCGCCGGTTCGCCGCCGATGCGAGTTTCGTCCTGTCCGGCCCCGTCGGCTCGGTCGTGGGCCCCGCTGCTGGCGGGTGTCGATGGCCCACCGCACGTCACGCTGGCGGGCGATCCCCTGTCGGAACTGGCCAACGTCACCGCTGGCTTTCGTGATCAGTACTACGGCCTGAGAGACGCAGTGCAGGAAAATCCCGACGGCTCCAACCGACTTGTCACCTCCGGGTTGATCGATCCCCTCACGACTGCCTGGGGCCGCAGGCAGTGTCGCTACAACCGTCGGGCCTGGGACACCCCAACCGTGCGGATGGATCGGGTCGCGCCGTCGGTCGCCTCGTGGTTCCGCGAGCGGCTCAGGCCCAAGCTCCTCGTGGCCACCCAGACCAAGGTGATCGAGCTCATCGTCGACACCGAAGGCTCGATGATTCCGTGCACGCCGGTGGTTGTGGTCGAGCCCCACGACCCGTCGTCGCTCTGGCATCTGGCGGCCGCTCTCACGGCACCGTGTACGTCGGCGGCTCTGTACTCGATGGCCGCGGGTTCGGGTCTGTCGGCTGACGCAATTCGCGTCAGCGCCAAGATGCTGGCCGTCACCCCCACGCCGATGCCGGGGCCGGCATGGGACCGCGCCGCCCGGGCCGTCGAGGACCTTCATGGGAAAAGCCGGCGCGCGAGAGTCGATCTTCACGAACTGGGACGGCTGTGCGACGCCGCCTTCGGTGTCGAGCGCCCTGAGATCGTGGAGTGGTGGGAGCGCCGACTACCCGGCCGGATGTTCGAGATTTCGGATCCATTCCAAGAATCACCTTGACCTGACCCCACGCGATCGCTTGACTGGTGGGAGCATTTGGAGAGGTTGTGGCTGTCTGCTCCCCGTGAGTGGTCGAAACAACCCGGCAACCTGGGATCGGACGCCCAAGGTGCCCTCTCGTTTCGGCGAGGATGTGGTGTCGGCTTCGGTCGGCGCAACAAAGTGTCCGGGGGTCCGCTCCCGCCACAGGGTGCCGTGCAACCATGCCCAGAACAGGAAAACCGTGGCAGACCCACCCCCCACAAGTCGCTTCGATCCGGCCCGCAGGTTCCCCACCGACCTGCCGGCCACCGGCGCGCTCATGCCCGGGGATCCCGTCGGTTCGAGGCGCTTCATGACCGTCACCGACGGTCGGCCGTTCGCTCTCGAGGCCGGAGGTCGACTCGACGAGATCACGGTGGCCTACGAGACCTGGGGTCACCTCGACATCGACGCATCAAACGCCGTCCTGGTGTGTCACGCGCTCACCGGAGACAGCCACGCGTCTGGCGGTATCGCTCCGGGCCATCCGAGCGTGGGTTGGTGGGACGATCTGATCGGACCCGGCCGGGCCATCGACACCGACCGCTATTTCGTGGTGTGCAGCAACGTGCTCGGCGGATGTCAGGGAACCACCGGTCCGGCGAGCGTCAACCCGGCCACCGGCCGACCATACGGATCCGACTTCCCGCAGGTCACCATCCGCGACATGGTTCGCGCCCAGCAACTGCTGGCCTCGAGGCTCGGGATCGAGCGTTGGCTGTCGGTGGTGGGAGGTTCGATGGGAGGCATGCAGGTTCTCGAATGGGGGGCCATGTATCCCCGCCGGGTCAGGTCGCTGGTGCCGTTGGCCACGGCCGCGGCCGCGAGTGCCACCCAGATCGCATGGAGCGCCGTGGAGCGACTGTCGATTGTGACCGACCCGAACTTCAACGACGGCGACTACTACGACGCCGGCCCCGGAGGAGGCCCATGGAAGGGCCTGATGATCGGACGAGAGATCGCCCAGATCACCTACCGGTCGGCCGAGGTGTTCGACGAGAGGTTTGGCAGGGCCCATCACGACTACCGCGCCGAGTTCCATCCCTGGGGCCGCTTCGAGATCGAGTCGTATCTCGATCATCACGGGCAGAAGTTGGTCAGACGCTTCGATGCCAATTCCTATCTGGTGGTGAGCAAGTCGATGGATCTCCACGATCTCGGGCGTGGCCGTGGGGGTGTCGGCGCGGCGCTGGGTCGGCTGCGCGTGCCGGTGCTCACGGCGTCGATCTCCTCCGACGTGTTGTATCCACCGTGCCAGCAGGCCGAGATCCACGATGGCATATCCGCCGGTGGTGGTGATTGCCGCTACGAGGTGATCGACAGCCCGCAGGGCCACGACGGGTTCCTTCTGGAGTCGGGCAGACTCGGGCCACCGATTCGGGAGATTCTCGAGCGGGCGGAGAAGAACGATGTCTGATACCGAAGGCCCGGATCTCGAACTGCAGACGCGGGCGATCAGGGCCGGTCGCGGTCACAGCGGCAACGCCCTCGCTCCGGCCCTGTGGGCCACCAGCACATTTAGGGCCGAATCGATTGACGATGCCCGCAAGATGGCCGCCGACATCACCAATCCCACTTTCTACGGACGCCACTCCAACCCGACCGTTGCCGATTTCGAATCGGCGATCGCCGATCTTGAGGGTGCCGAGGCCGCCAAGGCGTTTGCATCGGGGATGGGGGCGGTGAGTGCCGTGATACTCGGGCTCTGCTCATCGGGCGATCATGTGGTGGCCCAACGCCAGGCCTACTCCCACACGCAGTTGCTGTTGCAGGCCGTGTGCCCGAGGTTCGGAATCGATGTCACCCTGGTCGACGCTTCGGTGCCCGGAGCCTTCACCGCAGCGGTTATACCCGGGCGCACCACGCTGGTGTTCGCGGAGACTCCCGCCAACCCGAAGCTCACGCTGGTGGATCTCGATGAGATCGGCGCCATCAAGGGCCCGATGACCGTGGTCGACTCCACCTTCGCCACTCCTCTTGGGCTCCGCCCACTCGAATACGGAGTCGATCTGGTGGTCCACTCGGCCACGAAAGCCATCGCCGGCCACAACGATGCCATCCTGGGTGTGGTGGCCGGAAGCGAGGAACTGCTGGCCTGGATTCGCGGTTTCGCGGTGCTGCAAGGGGCGGTCGCCTCGCCTTTCGACGCCCTCAACGGGCTGCGGGGGATGCGGACTCTGCCTGTTCGCCTCGCGCAGCAATCGGCGACCGCCGCCGCGGTCGCCGATTGCCTTCACCAGCACTCTGAGGTGGAGGCGGTCTTCTACCCGGGGCACCCTTCGCATCCCCAGCATGATCTTGCGTTGCGTCAACTCGATTCGTTCGGTGGAATCGTGGCCATTGATCTTGTTGGAGGGCTTGATGCGGGCTGTCGGTTCGTTGAGGCTCTGCGGCTCGCCCAGTTGGCCACATCACTCGGTGGACCGGAGACTCTGGTGACCCACCCGGCTTCCACCACCCACGCCGGGCTGCTCCCCGACGAGCTCGAAGCCGCGGGTATCAAACCGGGCACGGTGAGGCTGTCGTGTGGGCTCGAAGCCACCGCCGATGTTGTCGCCGATCTCACTCAGGCCCTCGACTCTCTACCACGTGCCTGAGCTCCTTGAGGTCGAGTCATACGCCGAAGCAGCACGGACGGTTGTAGGCCGCACCATCTCCACGGTGGATGCCCACGATGGCTGGTATTTCAAGCGAACCAGCAGCGCCGAGCTTGAAGCCGCCCTGTCCGGCGAGACGGTGACCCGGGTGCGGCGCATCGGCAAGCTGATGCTGATCGACACCGACAACGCCACCCTGGGGGTCCACTTTGGGATGACGGGACGGATCATCGTCGACGGTGCCGCCCCAATCGATCATCTCGAATACTCCAGCCGCCGATCGGATCCGGCTTGGATCAGGTTCGCCCTCGGATTCAGCGACGGTGGGAGCCTGGCCATCAACGATCCCCGACGGCTGGGTGGGGTCGAGCTCGATCCCGACGAGGACCGGCTGGGTCCGGATGCGACGTCGCTTGTGGACGACGCGGCTCTGGCCGATCGGTTGACAGGCAGGCGTGCGGTCAAGGCGGTGCTGTTGGATCAACGACGCGTAGCGGGTCTCGGCAATCTGCTGGTCGATGAGATTCTGTGGCGGTCGCGGATCGCCCCCACCCGTCCGGCCGATGAGTTGTCGGCCGGCGACATCGGAGTTCTTCGCGGCGGAATCGTCGAAACCATTGAAGACCTACGGGCTCGGGGCGGGAGCCATACCGGTGACCTGCAGGAGGCGCGGTCGCCGGGTGCGGTCTGTCCGATGGACGGGGCGGCAATCCGCCACGACACCGTCGGCGGCCGATCCACCTACTGGTGTCCACAGCACCAGCACTGAACCGGCTACCGTCCATGTCTGTGCCGAAACTCGCATCACTCCCACTGCTGGTGTTCCTGACGGTCGCTGCTGTCGTTGGTCCGTCGGCCGCGACCGTCGCGGCTGCAGCCTCCGACACTTCAACGAGCGTGGTTGTCACCAGCACGGTTCCCGAAGCCAAGCGCAGTGCCAGTGGAACCACCCACGCTGTAACGGTCGGATTGCTGGCCATCGCCGGGGTCACAGCAGTGATGGCGTCGGCCTACTTCTGGTACACGATTCCGTCACGTCGTCAGAGAATTGCGGAGCGTCGCCGCTGATGCACGCGTCGGCTTCGGGGATGTACGGTTGAGAAATGGCTGACACCCTCGACATCGAAGCAATGTTGAAGCGATTCCGCGAGCGGGCCGATTCTGTTCGCCACCGGAATCTTCCACCGGTCGGTGGGGACGAACGGAAGATGTTTCTGGATCAGGCCCAGCTCGATTTCCAGGATTACGCCATGATCGCCGACGCCGCTGCATCTCTCGACGACGGCATCCTCACCCTTCGTATCGACCTCCGTCCTCCGGCTGATGGTTGAGATGCGTCGCCATCAGCCATTGATTCTCGATTCCAGGAGATGAACGTGCCCGAAGATTTCGATTCA
>CAZDYO010000006.1:0-18753 GCA_964509555.1 uncultured Acidimicrobiales bacterium | reverse complement strand
CCTCGGAGGTAACCGTGGCGCTCTCGGGCACTCTCGACACATTCGCACTACCCGACGTCATGCGGCTTCTCGCGTCGACGTCGAAGACCGGCCGGCTCAGGGTGACCGGTCAGAGAGGATCGGGGAGTGTCTGGCTAGAGGACGGTGCCATTGTCATGGCCGAACTCGTGGCCGACCCGATTCCGGGTTCGTCCCGTGCCGATGTGATGTTCGCACTGCTCAGGCTCGAGACCGGTTCGTTCACGTTCGAGGACGACGTGACCGTCGACACCGACGGTCCGCCGGAGCCCATGGAAATGACCCTCTCGAAGGCCGAGTCGATGCTCGCAGAATGGCGTGAGATCGAATCGGTGGTGCCGTCGATGGACGTCTGGGTGGCACTGCGCAGTGAGCTCGACGGACCCGACGTGATGGTCGACGCCGATCGCTGGCGGGGAATCGCTGCGATCGGAGCCGGTTGCACCATCGTCGCCATGGCCCAGAAGCTCAGCCTCCACGAGGTCGATGTGTGTCGTCTCGTCAAGGAGCTGATTGAGCTCGGCCTGGCCGAGTTGACGGAGCCCGCCGAAGAACCCACGGCCGAGCCGGAGATGATTGTCGACAACGAGTCCCGCCACTCGGCCGACTTCACCGAAGTCGATGAACCGGATGAGGTTGCTGAGGCGCCGATCGACTCGTTCGCCGAATCCGTGCCGTTCACCCCGATGAGTTTCGGAGACGACCCCTCTCTCGACCCCCTCCTCACATCGGGTGATCCCTTGAGTGAGATCAGTCACCTTGAGGAGCCCCCCTCGCACGGAAGCCTCTTCTCGGGGGCATCATCAAGCGAAGTGGTTGACGAACCGTCACTGAACCCTGCCGAGATGGCCCGTCAGTTGGCCAACCTGAGCCCTCGCGCCGCGAAGGCGGTTGCCGAGGCCGCCCGGGCCACAACCGACGAGGAGCGCGAGGCTGCACTTGCGGCGGTTGAAGCCGAGGACGAGACCGTCAACCGAAGCCTCCTGCTCAAGTTCCTCGGTTCGGTCGACTCCTGATCAGGTCGGAGGGAATCCGATGAACATCGCGCTGGTGGCTGTTGCACTGCCATTGGGTCTGGTGGCTGGAGGATTTGTCACGATGCTCGTCGATCGTGTGCCCGACAAGACAAGGCTCTCGCTGGCCTCGAGGTGCCCGTACTGTGAACACCGCCTGGGCTGGACCGAAGTCGTGCCCGTGGTCTCCTGGCTCGGGCATCGCGGTCGGTGTCGTCACTGCGACCACGCGATAACCCCGGCCTATCCAGCTGTCGAGATCGTGACCGCGGCACTGTTCGTGGTGGTGGCCGCCAAGTTCGGCGCCAATTGGGTGGTGATCCCACCGCTGGTGCTGGTGACCTCGATCATGGCCCTCTCGGTGATTGACCTCTACGTTTACCGCCTGCCCGACCTCATCACCTTTCCGGCCATCGGCATCTCGCTCGTCTCGATGGTCGTCGTGGCGTTCGCCATCGACCGGCCGATCGCGATCGGCCGGGCCCTGACCGGCGCGCTCGCGTACTTCACGCTTCTTCTGATTGCTCACCTGGTGTCGCCCAGAGGCATGGGGTTCGGCGATGTCAAGCTGTCGTTGCTGCTCGGCCTCCACATCGGTTGGGTCTCCGGGAGCACCTACCTGGGCTGGACGCCCGTGGTGAGACTGGTGTTCATCTCGTTGCTGATCGCCAGTGTTCTCGGGGTGACGGGTGGGGTAACCGTGGCCATGGTACGAAAGTCGGGTGTGAACGCCCTGGCAGACCCCGAAGCGGTCGATGGCCAGCCGACCCGCGTATTGGCGCAGAGCATCCCGTTTGGCCCGGCCCTTGCGGCCGGTGCGGTGATCGCCGTGCTGTTCTCCGGCACCTTGTTGGGCGCCTGAGGCGAGATACTTCACGTTTGGTCGGTGTCGTCACCGGTACGATCGGCAGGTGGATCTTCGCCATATTGTTCTCGTGGGTCCGATGGGATCCGGCAAATCGACGGTTGGCAGAGATCTGGCGACACGTCTGGGGCGACGCCACCGTGACACCGACGCTGCCGTTGCCCACCGGGCCGGATGTTCGATAAGCGAGATCTTTGCCAAGTCGGGTGAGGCGGAGTTCCGGAGGCGTGAGCGAGAAATGCTGATCAGGATCCTGGGCGGCCCGCCCGCGGTCGTGTCGACCGGAGGTGGGATAGTGGTCGATCCCGACAATCGCGAGCTGCTGGCCGAGCCGTTCGTGGTGTGGCTCGATGCCGGCATCGACGATCTTGAGCGGCGCGTGAAGGGCGGCCGCGGTCGGCCGCTGCTCGACGGCGACCTGCGGGCCAACCTGCAGGCGAAGATTGCCGAGCGAGAACCCCACTATCGGGAAGTGGCTGACCTGCGGGTCGATACTTCCGGTATGAGTCGGCGGGCCACCGTAGAGTTTCTTCTCTCGGCAATCGGAGAGGATGGAGAAGAATGACGATCATTGATGTTCCGCTCGCCGAGCGGAGCTATCAGGTCCATGTCGGGCACGGGATGCGTCGTTCCCTCTCCGGGCTGATTCCCGGTGATGTCCGCAGGGTCGCGGTGATCACCCAGGCCGAGATTCCCTGGATCGTCGACCCGGGACGCGAACACAAGCGCATCGAGATCCGGTCGGGCGAATCGGCGAAGTCGTTGGGCGAGGTCGAATCGGTCTGTCGGCAGCTGGCCGACTGGGGGTGCACGCGCTCCGACATGGTGGTGGCCGTGGGCGGGGGAGTGGTCACCGACCTCGCCGGCTTCGTGGCCTCCGTCTACCATCGCGGAATCCGATTCATCTCGGTTCCGACGACGCTTCTCGGTCAGGTAGATGCGGCCATAGGCGGCAAGACCGGGGTCAACCTGCCCGAGGGAAAGAATCTGGTTGGCGCGTTCTGGCAGCCGACCGCGGTGATCTGCGACACCGAAACCCTCTCCACCCTTCCCCAGCGTGAGATGTCGAGTGGCCTGGGCGAGGTGGCCAAGTACCACTTCCTGGGCGGCGGAAGCCTCGATCGAATGGGTATCGACGATCGTGTCGCCGCCTGTGTGCGGCTCAAGGCCGAAGTTGTGGCCGACGACGAGCGCGAGTCGGGTCGTCGTGCGATTCTCAACTACGGCCACACCCTGGCCCATGCGATCGAGACGGCCGGGTCGTACGACCTTCGCCACGGCGAAGCCGTCGCCATCGGGCTTGCCTACGCCGCGGAGGTGGCCAGGCGTCTCGGCAGGATCGATGATGCGCGGGTGCGGGAACACCACCGTGTGCTCGATGTCTACGGTCTTCCGAGTGGTGTGCCTGATTCTCTCGAGACGGAGAGGTTGGTCGACCTGTTCTCGCGCGACAAGAAGGCGGTGGAAGATGTCACCCTCGTGCTCGATGGCCCGGCCGGGGTGGAACCCGTGGTGGGAATCGACCACGATGTTCTGGTCGATTCCCTCGACGCAATCCGAAACTGACCGGCAACACGCAAGGGATCAAGAAGATGAACAGCCCCAAGTCGGTCCTC
Source organism: uncultured Acidimicrobiales bacterium (assembly GCA_964509555.1). GTDB lineage: Bacteria > Actinomycetota > Acidimicrobiia > Acidimicrobiales > Aldehydirespiratoraceae > SZUA-87. Next base: position 15,241 of record CAZDYO010000006.1, on the reverse strand, counting down.
CTCCTCTCCGGGCCCAACCTCAACCTGCTCGGTTCTCGTGAGCCCGAGGTCTACGGGAGCGCCACGCTCGAACAGCATGTGAATTCGGCTGCGAGGGCGGCCGAAGCCAACGGGCTGGCTCTGACCCACCTTCAGTCCAACAGCGAGAGTGAGTTGATCGACGCCATCCACGGGGCGATCACCGGCACCGCAGCGATCGTGATCAATCCGGGGGCGTTCACCCATTCGTCATGGGCCATACACGACGCCCTGGCCGCGTATCCCGGAGTGATCGTCGAGCTTCATCTGTCCAACCCGGATTCGCGTGAACCGTGGCGCCGCACATCGGTGGTGGCGCCGGTTGCCACCGGAACCATCAGCGGTTTCGGAGGTCACGGCTACGTTCTGGCCGTCGAAGCGGTCGCCCGTCTGCTTTCGTGACGACCACGGATTTCCCACCGATCTCGGTCACCGGCCGCATCGATGCCGTTCGTCGCGAACTGCCCGACGTGGGGTGCGACGCGCTGGTGATCACGAACATGGTCAACATCCGGTGGTGCACGGGGTTCACCGGGTCGGCCGGGGCGTTGGTGATCACCGCCGAATCCGCAATGTTGACAACCGACAGCCGCTACCGGGACCAGGCGCCGGGGGAGCTGAGTCGAGCCGGATGCCACGCCGAGGTTGAGATCTCGCAGAACGCCGTCCTGACCGGTGCTGCCCGACTTCCCCCGGGGATTCGGGTCGGTCTTGAATCAGAGTCGATTACCTGGTCGCAGCAGCGGGCGTGGGCAGAAGCGTTGGGCACTGATCCGGTCGCGGTGGCCGACCTCGTGCTCGGCCTGCGTAGCGTCAAGACCCCCGCCGAGTTGGACAGAATTGAGGCCGCGGCCGCCATTGTCGACGCGGCTCTCGTCGATGCCATCGAGTTGATCAGGCCGGGTACCACCGAACGTGTGTTGGCGTTGGCCATCGACGACGGGATGCGCAGACGGGGAGCGACGGGTCCGGCCTACGACACCATCGTGGCCACCGGGCCCAATTCGGCTCTTCCCCATGCCACCGCCGGCGAGAGAGAGCTGGTCGCCGGCGATCTGCTTGTGGTCGATGCAGGAGCTCTGGTCGACGGTTACCGGAGCGACATGACCCGTACGTTCGTGGTCGGCGGTGGATCAGCCCCGGCCGAGGCCGAAGACATCCTGACCGTGGTCGCAGCGGCGCAGCGGGCCGGCGTGGAACGCGTGGCCCCTGGTCGCGAGGCCGGCGAAATCGACCTTGCCTGCCGGTCGCTGATCGATGATGCCGGTTACGGCGAGAGATTCGGTCACGGGACCGGTCACGGTGTCGGTCTCGACATCCACGAGCTTCCGGCGGTCAGGAAGGGCAACGCCGCTATCCTCCAGCCGGGTCATGTGCTCACCGTTGAGCCCGGAATCTACATCCCCGACCTCGGGGGTGTCCGGATCGAGGACACAGTGGTCGTGACCCACGACGGGTGCCGAGTGCTCACCCGGTTTCCCAAACAGTCAAGCACCTGAACACGGAGTCATCATGGCCACCATCACCACCAACGACCTGAAGAACGGGATGGCTCTCGAGATCGAAGGCAATCTCTTCCAGGTGGTCGACTTTCAGCACGTGAAGCCCGGAAAGGGCCACGCCTTCGTCCGGACCACGCTCAAGAATGCCCGCACAGGGGCGGTCGTCGATCGCACCTTCCGGGCCGGCGAGAAGGTCGAGCGGGCCACCATCGACAAGCGCGACATGCAGTTTCTCTACCGCGACGGCTCCGACTACGTGTTCATGGACAACGAGAACTACGACCAGATTCACGTGGCCCCCGAGGTTCTCGGCGACGCCGCCAACTACCTGATCGAAAACTCCTCCGCGGTGTTGCTCATGTACGGAACCGAGATCGTCGGTACAGACCTGGCCGCGTCCGTTGAGCTGACCATCGCCGAGACCGAACCCGGTCTTCAGGGTGATCGCTCGTCCGGCGGCACCAAGCCGGCCACTCTCGAAACCGGACTGGTCATTCAGGTGCCCCTCTTCATCAGCCCGGGTGAGAGGGTCAAGATCGACACCCGCACCGGCGCCTATCTCAGCCGCGCGTGACCGCTTCAATCCCCGGGCTGGGCAAGCGTCGAGAGGCACGCGAAGAGGCGCTGGCACTGCTCTACGAGTCGTCGGTGTCGGGCGAGGATGTGGCCGGCATCGTCGCCGGTCGGGTCCTCCCTCCCGAAGAGTACGCAATCGAGATCGCTTCGGGAATCGACAGGGATCGCCCGGTCATCGACAAACTGATCGCCGGAAACATCAAGGGATGGCGCATCGAACGCATGGCTCTCGTCGACCGGATGATCGCATCGATCGCCACATGGGAGCTGGTGAACCGTGGCGATGTCCCCACCGGTGTCGTGCTTTCCGAGGCCGTGGAGCTGGCCACCCAGTACGCGGGCGAGGAATCTCCCCGGTTTCTCAACGGTCTGCTTCGAGCGATCGCCAACGAGGTGCGCGGAGCCTGATTCATGATGTTTCCCGACATGTCCGACCGCATGGTCGTGTTGCGTCGGTGGCATCCGGGTGACGCGGCTTCGCTGGTGGCCGCATGGTCGGATCCCGGGGTGACGGCCGGTTCCACCCGGCCGGCCGATCGCGGCTTGGAAGCCGCCACGGCCTGGATCGAGGGCGCCCGCGAACGTGAAGAGGCCGGTGTGGCCGTCGACATCGTGATGGCTGACCCCTCCGACGATCACGTGATGGGTGAGGTGGGGATCTCGTCGATCGACGACGGGAGGCGGGCTGCGCTCATCGGCTGGTGGGTGTCGGCCGATGACCGGGGACGGCACGTGGCGTCGCGCGGCGTTCGCATGTTCGCCGACTGGATGCTTGGCGCCGGTCCGCTCGACCACCTGCTGGCCGAGATCGCACCCAACAACGAACCCTCCATCCGGGTGGCTCTAAACGCCGGGTTTCGACTGCTGCGCCCCTCCGAAGGGAGCCGCGCACTGGTATTTGCACGTGGCCGGTCGGATTCGCGCCAATAGGTCGGCACTTCCGGCCAGCCGTGCTACCTTTCGATCTCGACCGTGAAACGAGTCCCGTGAGGCCCGTACGGACGAAAGAGAGAATCGAATGGGAAAGCGCGAGAGGCGCTCAGTAGTGCCCACGCCCGGCAGGTTGTTTCAGGCCCGCACCCGGGTCCTGTCCGCCGATGATCTCGGCAGGGCCGTGCGGCGGATGGCCCACGAGATCCTGGAGAGAAACTCCGGTCCCGACAACGTGGCTCTGATCGGCCTGCAAACCGGCGGTGTCGAGCTGGCGGAGAGGCTTGGCGAGGCCATCCTCGAGATCGAAGGCACCGCGGTGCCGGTCGGAACTCTCGACGCCACCATGCATCGAGACGACTACGGCCTTAGGCCGGTGATGCCGGAGGCGGCCACCGACATCCCGGTCGACCCGACCGGCAAGGTGATCGTGTTGGTCGACGACGTGCTCTTCACCGGCCGGACGGTCAGGGCGGCTCTCGATGCCATCCACTCCTACGGACGCCCCGCCTCGGTTCAGCTGGCAGTCATGGTCGACCGTGGCCATCGCGAACTCCCGATACGCCCCGACTACGTCGGAAAGAATCTTCCCACCCGGCGCGATGAGGTGGTCGACGTCAACAGCGATGGCGTAGATCTGGGAGAGATGGCGTGAACGCCCCCATCCGGAATCTGCTGTCGATCGCCGATCTCGATCGAGCTGCGATGGAACAAATCCTCGATCTCACCGAGTCCTTCGCCGAGGTGGGTGAGCGAAGCATCCCGAAGGTGCCGGCGTTGCGAGGCAAGACCATCGCCTGGCTCTTCTACGAGGACTCCACCCGCACGAGGCTGTCCTTCGAAACGGCCGCCAAGAGACTCTCGGCCGACACCATGAACTTCAGTGTCGGCACCTCGTCGGTCAAGAAGGGTGAATCCCTGCGTGACACCGTCAACACCATCGAGGCCATGGGGATCGACGGCGTTGTCGTGCGACACGGCGACGCTGGGGCACCGCATCGCATAGCCGAGTGGGTCGACGCCGCTGTCGTCAACGCCGGCGACGGTTGGAATCAGCATCCCACCCAGTCACTTCTCGATCTCTACACCGCCAGAAGCCACCTCGGGGATCTCGACGGTCGACATCTCGTGATCGTCGGCGACATCAAACACTCGCGGGTGGCCAGGTCCAACGTGATGGCGTTCACCGAGATGGGCGCACGGGTCACGTTGGTGGCGCCCCGGACCCTTCTGCCCGTCGATCTGGATCAATGGCCGGTGGGGGTAACCCACGACCTCGATTCGGTTCTCGAATCTGCCGACATCTGCTATCTGCTGCGCATGCAACTCGAACGTCAGGAGCAGGCCTACGTGCCCACGTTGCGAGAATTCCACACCGAATGGGGCCTCGACCCCCGGCGTTCCGCGATGTTGCCGGAACACGCCCTGATCATGCACCCGGGCCCGATGAACAGGGGGGTGGAGATCGACGGTTTGGTGGCTGATCAGCCCAACTCGGTGATGACACAGCAGGTCACCAACGGTGTGGCTGTGAGGATGGCCGTGCTCTACGTCCTGCTCGGATCAGGGCTCGACCTGGTCGATCAGCGTCTGGCGGTGGCATGACCTCAACCACCGCAATAAGGGGCGGCACCGTCATCGACTCGAACGGAAGTCGCAGGGCCGATGTGGTCGTCGACACCGACGGTTCGATCATCGAAGTGGGGGCGAATCCCCAAGCCGATTCGTCCATCGACGCCACCGGGTGCGTGGTCACCCCCGGCCTGGTCGACCTCCATGTTCATCTGCGTGAGCCCGGCCACGAAGAGGCTGAGACCATAGAGACCGGCGCCAGAGGGGCGGCCCTGGGCGGTTTCACGGCGATCCTGGCCATGCCCAACACAACGCCCGCGGTGGACACCGCCGCGATGGTCAACGAGATACGCCGCCTCGGGCGGGGCGCAGCGTGTGATGTCCACACGTCCGGGGCGATAACCGTCGGACGCAGGGGAGAGGCACTCTCCCCGATGGCTGAGATGGTCAGGGCAGGCGTGAGGGTGTTCACCGACGATGGCACCGGGGTTCAGGACCCGCAACTGATGCGCACAGCGCTCGAGTACGCCGGCTCTCTCACCCACATTTCCGGCGGCCGGCCGATCGTGCTGGCCCAACACTGTGAGGTGTCGGCGCTGAGCGACGGCGGCTACATGCACGAGGGCCGGTGGTCGAGCAGTCTCGGCATACCGGGTCAGCCCGCCGAGGCCGAGGAACTCATGGTCATGCGGGACATCGCCCTGTCCAAGCTCACCGGTGTGCGGGTGCATTTCCAACACATGTCGACGGCCGGTTCGGTGGAGATGATCCGGGCCGCGAAAATGGCGGGACTACCGGTCACCGCCGAGGCCACCACCCATCACTTCACGCTCACGGATGAGTCGTGCAACACCTACAACCCGGTGTTCAAGGTCCATCCACCTCTGCGAACCGACCTCGACGTGGCTGCGGTGAGGGAGGGCCTGGCCGATGGCACCATCGACGCCATCGCCACCGACCACGCCCCCCACACCGCCGAGGACAAGGAACTCACGTTCGCCGATGCTCCACCGGGCATGCTGGGGCTGGAGACGGCGTTCGCTTTGGCCAACACCGATCTCGATCTGCCCATCGAGGAGATTCTCGCCCTCATGTCATGGCGTCCGGCGGCGATCGCGGGACTCGATCCGGCCCACGGCGGTCCGATCGTGGCCGGTGGCGCAGCCAACATCGCCGTGATCGACCCGGAGATCAGATGGACGATATCTGGAGCAGCAATGGCCAGTCGCAGCAACAACACGCCGTATGAGGGACGCACCGTGCGCGGCCGTGTGCGCCATACGATCCTTGCCGGTCGACCGGTTGTGGTCGACGGAGAGGCCCTGCTGTGAGCGAGATTCGTGAATACCAACTCGTGCTCGCCGATGGCGAGGTCTTCGAGGGTGAGGGCATGGGCGCCGAGCCCGTCGACGGGGTTGCCACCGGCGAGGTCGTGTTCAACACGGTTCTCAGCGGATATCAGGAAGTCCTCACCGACCCGTCCTATGCGGGTCAGATGATCACCTTCACCTACCCCCACATCGGCAACTACGGCGTCTCGTCGCTCGACGACGAATCGGAGCGGCCGTTCTGTCGGGGTGTGATCGTGCGGGAGATGGCCCGTCGACACAGCAGCTGGAGAAGCGAAGGTGGGCTCGATCAGTGGCTCACACAACATGGTCTGTCCGGAATCGGCGGCATAGACACCCGTCGACTCACCCGCCATCTGCGTGACGCCGGGGCCATGGTCGGAGCCTTCGGACCGGGGGACACCCCAAGTCTGCTGGCTGCTGCCAACGCCGCCCCGGGCACGGCCGGACTTGATCTGGTCAGTGAGGTGACCACCTCCGAGCCGTTCACCTTCGGGTCCGGTCCGCGTCGGGTTGTCGCCTACGACCTGGGGGTGAAAGCCACCATGCTTCGTCACCTCGGCGAGATCGCCACGGTCACGGTCGTGCCGGCCCACACCACCGCCGCCGACGTGCTGGCTCTCGAACCCGACGGTGTGTTCCTGTCGAACGGACCCGGCGATCCCGAGGAAGCGGGTTCGATCGTCACCGAACTCCCGGGCCTGCTGGGGAGGGTACCGATATTCGGTATCTGTCTCGGTCACCAGATCCTGGCGTTGGCCATGGGCGGTCGGACCTTCAAGATGAAGTTCGGGCACCACGGTGGAAACGTACCTGTGCAGGACAGCCGGACCGGTCGGGTCGAAATCACCAGTCAGAACCACAACTTCGCGGTGGAGTCGGGCTCGGTCCCCGGAGTGGTGGAAACCCATGTTTGCCTCAACGACGGCGTGCTGGAGGGCATGGTGGCCATCGACATTGCTGCTTTCAGTGTCCAGTACCACCCCGAGGCCGGACCCGGCCCCCACGATTCGAGATACTTGTTCGACCAGTTCGCCGAGCTGATGGATTCTGGGGTCGTCTGATGCCGCGCCGCACCGACATCGAATCGATCCTGATCATCGGTTCCGGCCCGATAGTGATCGGGCAGGCATGCGAGTTCGACTACTCCGGCACCCAGGCCTGCAGGGTTCTGCGCGAGGAGGGCTATCGGGTGATCCTGGCCAACTCGAACCCGGCCACCATCATGACCGACCCGGATTTCGCCGACGCCACCTACATCGAGCCCCTTGATCTGGAGATTCTCGCCAAGATCATCGAGAAGGAGAAACCCGATGCGGTTCTTCCCACCCTCGGCGGACAAACCGGCCTCAATCTCGCCATGGAACTCCACCACGCCGGGGTTCTGGAAGACAACCAGGTCGAGCTGATCGGTGCCGATGCCGTCGCCATCGCCACCGCCGAGGACCGCGAGCAGTTCAAGGTGGCCATGCAGGAAATCGGCCTCGAAGTGGCCAGTTCCGGCACGGCCCACGACATGGAAGAGTCGCGACGCATCATGGCCGAGGTCGGCCTGCCGGTGATCATCCGTCCGGCCTACATACTGGGCGGCCGCGGAACCGGCATAGCCACCACCCTCGACGAGTTCGAGACCCTGGCTGCCGCCGGCATCGAGGCCAGCCCGATCAACGAGATACTCATCGAGGAGTCCATCACCGGCTGGAAGGAATTCGAGCTCGAGGTCATGCGTGACCGCAACGACAATTGTGTTGTCATCTGCTCGATCGAAAACGTCGATCCGATGGGGGTCCACACCGGAGATTCGATCACCGTGGCTCCGGCTCAGACGCTGTCCGATGTCGAGTACCAGAAGATGCGCGACTCTGCTTTCGCATGCATTCGGCGCGTGGGCGTGGAGACCGGCGGATCGAACGTACAGTTCGCCGTCGACCCGTCCGACGGCCGTCAGATAGTGATCGAGATGAACCCGCGGGTGAGCCGGTCATCGGCCCTCGCCTCGAAAGCCACCGGCTTCCCGATTGCGAAGATTGCCGCCAAGCTGGCGGTGGGCTACACCCTCGACGAGATCCCCAACGACATCACCAGGAAGACCCCGGCTTCGTTCGAACCCTCTATCGACTACGTGGTCACCAAGGTGCCCCGCTGGGCCTTCGAGAAGTTCCCCGGAACCAGTGGCATCCTGGGCACGTCCATGCAGTCGGTCGGCGAGGTCATGGCCATCGGCCGCACCTTCCCCGAGTCGCTTCAGAAAGCTCTGCGGTCGCTGGAACAGGGCCGGCATGGTCTGAATGCTGATCCCGGCGAGGTCGCTCTCGATTCGCTCGACGACGACGAATTGCTGGCCGCGGCCTCGATCGCCACTCCCGATCGGCCGTTCCAACTCGAGGCCCTGTTGCGTCGCGGTATCACCGTCGACGCTCTCTACGAAGCCACCAGGGTCGACCCCTGGTTCCTCGATCAGATGCTGATGATCACCGAGGAGCGTGCCCATCTCGAGACCCGTGATCTGGAAAGCGTCACACCTCGCGAGTTCCGGCGGGCCAAACGACTCGGCTTCTCCGACGCCCAACTCGCCCATATTTGGTCGGTGACCGAGTCCGAGGTGAGACAAACCAGGCTCGCGGCGGGCGTCAGAACCACCTTCAAGACCGTCGACACCTGCGCCGCCGAGTTCGAGGCCTCGACGCCGTATCACTACTCAACCTACGAGGACACCGACGAGGTCATGCCCGGCACGCGTGATCGGGTGATAATTCTCGGTTCGGGACCCAACAGGATCGGCCAGGGCATCGAGTTCGACTACTGCTGCGTCCACGCCAGCTTCGCATTGCAGGAGGCCGGGTTCGAAACGGTGATGGTCAATTGCAATCCCGAGACCGTGTCCACCGACTACGACACCTCGGATCGGCTCTACTTCGAACCGGTCACCTTTGAGGACGTCACCGACATCATCGAAGCCGAGCAGCCCGTCGGCGTGATCGTTTCGCTGGGCGGGCAGACCCCGCTCAAGCTGGCCGATCGGCTGCCGGCGGAGCTCGTGCTCGGCACTTCCCCGGCGTCAATCGATCTGGCCGAGGACCGAGAACTCTGGAACTCATTGTGTTCGCGTCTGGAGATTCCCCAGCCGGCCGGCGGCACCGCCGCCACCATCGAGCAGGCCCTGGAGATCACCTCCCGCATCGGCTACCCGGCGTTGGTTCGCCCCTCGTACGTGCTCGGCGGCCGAGCCATGGAGATCGTCTACGGCGACGACCACCTGCGGCGGGCCATGGCCGAGCTGGCCGACTTCGGCTCGCTCGGCAAGGAGGGTGGCCTGTCGGCTGAACGGCCGGTGCTTGTCGACCGATTCCTCGAAGAGGCCATCGAAGTCGATGTCGACGCCATCCGCGACGCCACCGGAGATGTGGTGATCGGCGCGGTCATGGAACACGTCGAGGAGGCCGGTGTCCACAGCGGCGATTCCGCGTGCGCCATTCCGCCGTCGACCCTCTCGGCCGATACCCAAGCCGTGATCGAGGACTACACCCGCAAGATCGCCGAGGCCCTCGATGTCCGGGGTCTGATCAACGTGCAGTTCGCGGTGAAGTCCAATCAGGTCTTCGTGATCGAGGCCAACCCGAGGGCGTCGCGCACGGTGCCGTTCGTGGCCAAGGCCACCGGAGTGCCGCTGGCCAAGGTGGCCAGCCGGGTGATGGTGGGAGCCACGCTCGCCGAACTGCGAGACGAGGGCCTTCTGCACGACCGGGTGGTGTCGGATCACGTTGCGATCAAGGAGGCGGTGCTGCCGTTCAGCAGGTTCCCCGAGGCCGACGCCGTGCTCGGACCCGAGATGCGATCCACCGGTGAGGTGATGGGCATCGACATCACACCGGGAATCGCGTTCGTCAAGGCCGAGCTCTCGGCGGGAACCAGGCTTCCCCACGATGGCACCGTTTTCATGTCGCTGGCCGATCGCGACAAGGCCAGCGGTGTGATCGCCGCCCGGACCTTCAGCGAGCTCGGATTCGTGATTGCCGCCACCGCGGGCACAGCTGCGGCCTTGCGCGACGCCGGTATCGAAGTGGAGATCGACGTGGCCAAGCTTGCCGACGGAGACGGCGTCCACGCCGTCGAGCTGATCGAGAGAGGCGACGTCAACCTGGTCGTCAACTCGCCCCAGGGGCGAGGGTCGCGAGCCGATGGCCGGCACATTCGTCGTGCCGCCGGTCTGGCCAATGTGCCCCTTCTCACCACCGCGGCCGCGGGAATGGCGGCGGCGAACGGCCTGCGCGACTGGGCCAGATACCCGTTGGCGGTTCGGAGTCTCCAGGAATTCCACGAGGGAGTGAAGATCGGGCAGCTGAGCCTGCTCGTGGATGATCCCGACACCGGTCGACAATGACCGATCTGGCCACACGGATCGGTTCGCTCGAACTTCCGGCGCCGGTTCTCACCGCGTCGGGCACGGCCGGACACGGTGCCGAGCTGGCCAACTACTTTGATCTGGCGGAGCTTGGTGCCGTTGTCGTGAAGTCCCTGCGCCACGAACCATGGCCCGGAAACCCGGCGCCGCGTGTCCATTCCACGAGCACCGGCATGATCAACAGCGTGGGCCTGCAGGGGCCCGGTGTCGAGTCATGGCTGGCCCACGATCTTCCCGATCTGATCCGGTCGGGTGCCCGCGTGGTGGCCAGCATCTGGGGTGGTTCGATCGACGATTACCGGCTGGCCGCGGAGGCACTCGCCGAGGCGCCGACCGAGGTGGTGGCCGTCGAGGTCAACGTGAGCTGCCCCAACCTCGAGGATCGCCGCAAGATGTTCGCACATTCGGCGTCGGCCACGGCCGAGGTCATGGCCGCCACCGAAGCGTGCAACCGTCCTCGATGGGCCAAGCTCAGCCCCAATGTGGCCGACATCGCCGAGATCGCGTCTGCGGCCTCGAACGCGGGGGCCGAAGCGGTGGTCCTGACAAACACGCTGCTGGCGATGGCCATCGACACCGACACCAGACGTCCGATTCTGGGGGCGGTGCGTGGCGGGATGTCAGGGGCAGCTGTCCACCCGGTGGCGGTTCGGGCGGTGTTCGACGTCCACGAGGCATTGCCCGATCTGCCGATCGTGGGAGTGGGTGGCACATCGAGTGGGACCGATGTCGTAGAGTTCCTGCTCGCTGGGGCATCGGCCGTCGAGGTCGGTACCGCCACGTTTGCCGACCCACGGGCTCCACATCGGATCCTCGGTGAGCTACAACAGTGGTGCCGCAGGCACGGAGTGAAACGGTTGGACGAATTGATCGGAGAAGCCCATGGCTGAAGATGCCGGAGAAACGCAAGTGAGCGACCGCCTGGCGCTGGCCCTCGATGTGGACGACCTGGTGGCCGCCATCCGCTTGGGCCGTCAGCTGAGCGACTACTTCTCGGTGGCCAAGATCGGCCTCGAGTTGTATTCGGCGGCCGGGCCGGAGGCGATAGGTGCGATAGCCGACCTGGGCTACGACATTTTCCTCGACCTCAAACTCCACGACATCCCCACCACGGTCGAGAAGTCGGCAAGAGTACTCGGGGCACTGGGTGTGAGCTATCTCACCTTCCACGCCCACGGCGGTGTCGACATGTTGGCCGCGGGCGTTCAGGGTCTGTCTGAAGGCGCCTACAACGCCGGTTTGGAGCAGCCGAAGTCGCTGGCCATCACCGTGCTCACGAGCGACGGGGATGCCCCGTCCCACATCATGCCCAAGCGGGTGATGCTGGCCGCTGAAGCGGGATGCAGTGGCATCGTCTGCGCTGTTGGCGACCTCACCGAGGCCCACCACTACGCCCCCCGCATGTTGCGCGTCACGCCCGGCATAAGGCTCGAAGGCGACCGCGTCGACGATCAGGCCCGGGCGGCATCTCCCGGTGATGCGGTGGCCGGAGGCGCCGATCTGCTCGTGATCGGGAGAGCAGTCACCGCCGCCGACGATCCGGCGGCAGCTGCCGAACGTGTCCACCAGTCGATCTTGGCAGCGGTCTGAGAAAGTCTGGGATAGTGTCCTTGGCATGAGTGGTCCACCCAAGCTTTCAGACGAGGCCCGTGCAGCTGCGCTGGTGAAGGCGGCCGAGGCACGGCGATTTCGTGCCGAGCTGAAGCAGCGCTTGAAGATGGGTTCGATCTCGTTCCGCGAGCTACTGATCGAAGCCGAGTCCAACGAACTGGTGGCCCGAACCAAGGTGTTGGCCGTCCTCGAGTCTCTTCCCAGCGTCGGCAAGGTGAAGGCCCGCAGGGCCATGGAGGAGATCGGTATCGCCGAGAATCGACGGATACGTGGTTTGGGCGATACCCAGCGCGAGAAGTTGCTGTCCACCTTCGGCTGACTTGGCGTGACCGATCTTCGCGAGCGATTGATCATCGTGATCTCCGGGCCGGGTGGGGTTGGCAAGGGCACCATCGTGGCCCGACTGCTCGACCGCGACCCGCGGCTGTGGTTGTCACGCAGCTGGACCACCCGGGCCCGTCGCCCCCACGAGTCGATGGAGGCCTACCACTTCACCAACCGGGAGCTGTTTCAAGCCCATATCGACGAGGGCGGATTCCTCGAGTGGGTGGAGTTTCTCGACTACATGCAGGGCACCCCCGTCCCGGATCCACCCTCCGGCCACGATGTGGTGTTCGAGATCGACGTTCACGGTGCCAAGCAGATCGCCGAGAAGTATCCGGATGCCTTGTTGATATTCGTGGATGCTCCCAGTCGCGAACACCAGGAGCAGCGGCTGCGGGTTCGCGGTGATCCGGAGGAGAAAGTCGCTGCCCGCATTGCCAAAGCGGCCGAAGAGGTGGCGCTGGCCTCGGAGCTCAACTGCGAGATAGTCATCAACGACGATCTGGACCGGGCCGTCGCGGAGATCGAGGCTCTGATCGAGAGCCGCCGCGGTCGGGTCGCCTCCTGTTAGCCTGATCAACCGTTCGGAACCACTGAGAGGCACGTCATGGCGCACGGCTACGACACAATGATGAATCCCCCCATCGAGGAACTTCTCGAGAAGGCCGGATCCAAGTTTCGGCTCGTGGCACTGTCCTCGCGACGCAGCCGTGAGATAACCGACTATGTCGGTCAGCTCAAGGAAGGCCTCGGGACCGTTGTCCCTCCCCAGGTCACCTCCACTGCGTCCCGACCCCTGTCCATCGCCTTCGAGGAGATCGCAGCCGGCAAGATCGTGGCCATCGACATCGATCCCGAAGCCGAGGCGGAAGAGCCGGCGGTCGAAGCTTCGGAGCCAGCGGGTTCCGACGAAAGCGCCTGAGCCGGAATCGGCGTCACGCGCGATGAGCAGCCTGGCCGGTAGGCGGGTGATTCTCGGCGTCACCGGCGGGATCGCGGCTTACAAGGCAGTTGAGGTGTGTCGGCGTTTTGTCGATGCCGGAGCTCAAGTGGTGCCGGTTCTCACCGAGTCGGCATGCCGAATGGTCGGCCCAGCGACTTTCTCCGCACTCGCCAGCGAGAGGGCCCACACATCCGTTTTCGACGACCACTCGTCGCCCATCCCCCACACGACACTGGGCCAGAGTGCCGATGTCGTGGTCGTGTGCCCGGCCACCGCGAGGATCATCTCCGATCTGCGAACAGGCCGGTCGGGCGATCTGCTCACCGCCACCGTGTTGGCCACCAGGGCACCGGTCGTGGTCTGCCCGGCGATGCACACCGAGATGTGGGAACAGCTCTCGGTGCAGGACAACATCAACACGCTCGAATCCCGCGGGGTCGTGGTCGTGGCTCCCGAAAGCGGCCGCTTGGCGGGGGGCGACATCGGCCATGGGCGGCTGGCTTCGCCCGAGCGGATTCTGGAAGCCGTCGAGGTGGCGCTCGGAGCTGCGTCGGGCGATTTCGGCGGCAAGTCCGTGCTGGTGACCGCGGGCGGAACTCGTGAGCCGATAGATGCCGTGCGTTTCGTGGGCAACAGATCCTCGGGCAAGCAGGGCCACGCCCTCGCTGCCGAAGCCGCCGATCGGGGTGCCGACGTCACATTGATCACCACCAGGCCCGAGACCGCCCCGAGAGGTGTTCGAGTGATTGCTGTCGACACTGCACAGGAGATGGCTGCTGCGTGCGCTGCCCACGCCCCTGATGCCCACGTGGTGATCATGGCAGCCGCCGTGGCCGACTTCCGGCCGGCGACCGCCACCGATCACAAGCTCAAGAAGTCCGATGGCGTGCCCGAACTGGTGATGGTGCCGACCACCGACATTCTGGCCGGACTGGGCGCGGCCAAGCCGACAGGCCAGATTCTGGTTGGGTTCGCGGCCGAGACCGAGGATCTGTTGACCAACGCTGCCCAGAAGCTGTCTGCCAAGAACCTCGACATGATCGTGGCCAACGATGTTTCCAAGCCCGGCGTGGGTTTCGAACACGAAACCAACGAGGTCAGTGTGCTCATGGCGGGTGGTCTACGGCATGATGTAGCAATGAGCGACAAGCGGGACATAGCCCGCGTCGTTCTCAACACGGTTCTCGAGATCGAGACCCACCGGCAAGATCAGGAGCAAGAGTGAACCGTTGGACATTTACCTCGGAGAGCGTCTCTGAAGGTCATCCCGACAAGATGGCAGACCAGATCTCCGATGCGATCCTTGACGCCATGCTTGAACAGGACCCGATGAGTCGAGTGGCGTGTGAGACCATGGTCACCACCGGGCTGGCGATGGTGGCCGGCGAGATCACCACCGAGGCCTATGTTGACATTCCCGGTACTGTTCGCAAGACGATTTGCGATATCGGCTACGACCGCGAGTCTTTCGGATACGACGGCAACACCTGCGGTGTGATGATCGCGATAGACGAGCAGTCTCCCGACATCGCCCAGGGCGTGAACGATTCAGAAGAGGTCCGCAGCGGCACCGCCGGGGAAGAAGACCAGCTCGACAAGCAGGGTGCCGGCGACCAGGGAATGATGTTCGGTTACGCCAGCGACGAGACCGACGTTCTCATGCCGCTGCCCATCCATCTGGCCCACAGAATGGCCGAGCGCCACGCCGAGGTCCGCAAGGCCGGCACCATTCCCTACCTCCGCCCCGACGCCAAAACCCAGGTCACCTTCGAGTACGAGGGTAATCGCCCGGTCCGCCTCAAGACCGTTCTGGTGTCCACCCAGCACAACGACGGGATCGATCGGGATTCGATGATCAGGCCCGACCTGATCGAACATGTGATCCGGCCCGTGATACCCGCGGAGTTCGCCGACGACAATTACGAGGTGTTCGTCAACCCCACGGGTCGGTTCGTTATCGGTGGGCCGGTCGGCGACGCCGCCGACGCCGAGGCGGATGCGGCTCTCGGACACC
>CAZDYO010000005.1:0-18766 GCA_964509555.1 uncultured Acidimicrobiales bacterium | reverse complement strand
CGGCCACGGTGACGATCACCAGCGACGGCACGACCGTGAGCGTCGAATCGACGGGGGACGCGACGGTGCTCGACGAGACGGCGCTCGATGCCCAATGGGCCGAATTCGACAAGGCGGCCTCGGCGTGTGATCGGTTCCTCCCGGCCGACGCCCAGCTTGGCGCCGGTGAGTTCGCTCCCTTGACCCCCGACGGTGCAACGTTCGGGGAATCGCCCGCCAAGGGCTGACCACCGATTGTTGCCGGCGGCCCCGGATCCAATCGGATCCGGGGCCTTGTCGCGTCCTCAGTGGCAACCAAACCGAGAATGTCACACCCCCTCGTCATCATTGTGAACGTGACCCAACAGGTGTCACACACTTCCCCGACTGAGAGGGCGCAATGGACACCGACGACGATGATCTTTGTACTTGCATGCAGGGCATGGCAGCGGGCGATGCCGCGTTCCTGTTCATGTTTCACGAACGGTTCGCCACCAAGCTCACCTGGATCGTGCGCGACATGGTGAGGAGCATGGGGCGTCTCGACATCGCCACCGATCCCGACGAAATCGATGGTCTCGTGATCGATGCCTGCGAGGTCATATTCGAGAGGGCGGCCGGCTGGCATTCGGGTGGGGCGCTGCCCTGGAACTGGGCCAGTCGCGCCATTCGGAGCCGAGTGGCGGCAGGAATCGGGCATCGGTTGGTCGAGTTCGACGACCGAGCTGACGGCGACCACACGATCCTCCAGGCCCCGATCCTCGAGGTCGGCGGTGTCGAGGGTGAGGCCAGCAGCCGTGCGGCGGTGGCTGCTGACCTGACTCTCGACACCGATCCCCTGGTTGCCGAGATAGCCGCTCTGGTCCGTGCCGATCCGAGGGCCGGTCTCCTCGACCGGGCCATGCGGGCGGTGGGAGGCGAACGCAACCGGCGGATCTGTTGGCAATACGGAATACAGAAGGCCCTTGGCGATCCTTCGCCCGCTGTTACCGTCGGTCACATGTTCGATCTCGAGCCCGGCAACATCCGCCAGATTTTTCGGCGTCATCGGGCCAAGGTCCTCGAGTTGGTTCGCAGCGATGATGCGTTCGAACAGCTGCGGGAGATCTCGTGGTTCGCCGCATGACCCCGGGCATGCGGGGCGATGCCACCGCAATGTGCGAGCTTCTCGGAAAGAGGCTCGCGGCCAGTGGGGCCCCTCACCCCATGGCGGGGGCGGTCGCGCTGGCGGCTCGCGGGCATCTCGGGCTCGACCAGGAAGTCTTCGCCGGCCTCGTGGGGATCGAAGTCTCCGACCTGTCCGAGGCCGAGGCCGGAATGGTCCCGTTCGGCCGCCTTCCGAGGGAACTCGATTGGATTCTGGAAGACATCAAGGGGCTCGACCTGCTGGCGTTGGCCGCCGCGGCCCGAGATGCGCGATGTGGAACTGTGGCAGTCGCGTGCCAACATGAACAACCATGTTCAGACGCCTGATAGCCGGTCTCTTTCTCGGCCCCGCCCTTCTCATTGGATCATTCGCATGGTCCGGGTTCATCGCCACCCGCACGGTCTTCGACAGCAGCCGGTCCACCAAGATCGCCCATGAGCTCCTCGACAACGAAGAAGTCAGGTCGCAACTGGCCGACAACATCGGATCGGCGGTCGCGGCAGCTTTGCCCGACGGCGTCACCGTCGACAAGGCAGAAGTGTCGGCAGCCGCCGAGAAAGTCCTGGCGGACCCCGAGGTCGAAGATCTCATAATCACCGCCTTCAGCTCCACCCATCGGGCGTTCCTGGGTGAGGGCAACGCCCCTCGAACCATCGACCTGACCCCGATGGCGGCGATGGTCAGAGATCAGATGGTGGCCGCGGTTCCGTCTCTCGATACCAAGCTTCCGGCATCGCAACCTCTCGTGGTCACGCTGCCCACCGATCAGATCCCCGACGCGAGTCCGGTCCGCAACTTTCTTCGCACATCGGTCCCGTATCTCGCGGCAATATCGCTGGTTGGGATTCTCATCGCGTTGCTGGCCACCAGCGACAGGCCATCGGTGCTCAAGAGGGCGGCCGGATGGGCGATCGGTACCACCGCGGTCTACTTGATCATCGGCCTGGGGGTTCCTGAGCTGATTCGTCGTTTCGCGCCGGATCAGGCGAAGGTCGTCGCCGCGCTTCTGACCGCCGTATTGCGGTCGACCCTCACGCCTTCGATCATCCTCGCCGTCGTTGGGGCGGTCCTGCTCGTGGTGGCATTCGCCTGGCCTCAACAGACCGAGAAGGTGGCCGCCCCAGCGCGGGTACAGCCGCCGTTGCAGCACCGCCAGCCCGTGCCCGTCGCGCCACCCAGCCCTGAACCGTGGCCGACCATGCCACCGGTCCGGCAGCAGCGATCTGCAGCGCCCATGGAGGTTCGGTCGCCTGCGGCGTCCTCGCCACCTGCCCCAACTCCTTTGGCCCCACCCCCGCCCGCGCCAACCCCGATGGCGCCACCGCCCGCGCCGCCGTCCCGGCCACTACCGGAGCAGGGAATCGCGGGCGAGGTCGTCTCGCCATCAGCCGCCCCTCAGCAGTCGGAGCCGGGCGTGCTGCCAACACGGGCAAACGCGTCAGATCCAGTTGATCTACCGGCGTGGACCGGCGAGTCCCAAGCCCCGAAACGCCTGCCACCAAAGTGGGTGGAAGGCCACGGATGGGTCCTTGACCCCAACGACACCCGGGAGCCCCCACCCAACTCACGCTGGGTCGAAGGTGTGGGCCGCGTCGTGCCCGGTCCGCCCCCCGCCGGCTGAGGGCCGAGGGCCGCAATCACCCGAGGGCGATACCGGTGAGGTCGTCGATCAACTCGCCGGACTTCGATCGATCCTCGCCGGCTCCACCTTGGATGATCCGCCGACGCAGAGCCGACGACAGCAGGTCGATCGTGACCACCGTGATGATGGTGATGAGCAGTACTGCGCCCACCTCGGGGAAGTTCCGGAAGTTGAGTTGGGCCACGAGTTCGGCGCCGATGCCCCCGGCGCCGATCATCCCGAGCACCGCGGAGGCTCTCACATTTATCTCGAACCGGAACAACCAGTAGGACACGACCACCGGCAGGATCTGGGGCAGAACCGCCCACCGCATGGCCGACACCCAACGTCCCCCCACAGCGTCGACAGCTTCGATGGGGCCGGCGTCGATGCTCTCTATGGCCTCGCTCGACAGTTTGCCGAGGGTGCCCACCGAGTGAAGGCCGATCGCCAAGGCCCCGGCCCATGGTCCGAGCCCGGTGACACCCAGGAGGATCACGGCCACGATCAACTCCGGTACCGACCTGATCGCGTTGAAAAGCTGTCGCATCGGGAGCCGGACTATTCGGGGTGTCACATTGCTGGCCGCCAGGAACGACAGAGGCAGCGAGATGACGGCGCCGATGACCGTGCCGATCCACGCGATGTATACCGACTCGAGGACCTTGCCCAGGACCCCACGCTCGATTTCCGTGGAGAACGCCGGGGTCCACATGAGACGGACGATGGCCCAAGCATCGCCGGGGGCGCTCAGGACCCGTTCGATGCTCACATCAAGGCCGCTGATCGACCAGATCGTGGCGGTGATGATGGCAGTGGCGATCGCCCACTTCCATCTCCGGGCGGCCACCGGTCGTTGGGGTCGGGCCTCAGTCGAGATTTGCGAGTCGGCGGTCATGTCAGACGAGCCTCTTGCGGAGAGCGACACTGATTTGTTCGAGCACGAACACCACGACGAAGATGATGACCAGGATTCCGAGGATGCGACCGAACCTGAAGAACTGGCGTTGCGCCTCGATCACTCGCCCGAGTCCGCCGGCGCCCACGAGCCCCAATACCAGAGATGCCCGGATGTTGAGCTCGAACACATAGAGCGCATAGGCGACGTAGGCCGGAAAGACCGTTGGAAGGACCCCGGTGGCCACCGATGGAACATGGCGACCTCCCGCGGCCTTGGCCGATTCGAGAGGTCGTGGGTCGGCGCCATCGACATCTTCGCTGAACAACTTCACCATCACTGCCAAGGAGAAAATCGAGAGCGCCCATGCACCGGCAAATGCTCCGATACCGACCGCGGTGACCAACAGCTTGGCCCAGAAGAGGTCGGGTACGGCCCGCACTATGTTCATCACCGTGCGGCTGGAGTAGTAGACGACCTTGTTCGGCGAGGTGAGCCGCGACATCGCGAACGAGACCGGTAGGGCGAGGCTGCATCCGATGAGGGTGGACACGATTGCGATCTGGAAGGTCTCGATCAACGGGTCGATGACGTTGTGGCGGTTGAGCACCCACTCCCACGGAATCGGCCAGAACTTCTCCCAGAGGGGGTTGGTCCACAAATCGATGAAGGTCGACAGTTGCATGTCGATCTGTCGCGCTGAGAAGACCGTGAAGGCCACAGCGGCAAGAATCCCGACAAGGATCGAGATCTGGGGGCGGGGCTTCTTCGGCCAGTCGGTGGTCGGTGATGCTGGGGAGGTCACGGCTGTGGATCGTCGGCGAGCACGTCAGCCGATGAGATTTCGCGGCCGTAGATCGCCGAGAACACCTCGGGGGTGGCGTCTTCTATCTGGCCGTCGTAAACCAGTTCGCCGCTCCGCAACCCTATGAGGCGGCGACCATACTCCTGGGCCAGATCCAGATAGTGAAGGTTGATCAGCGTGGTGATGCCAAGCTCTTGGTTGATGCGCTGCAAATCCCCCATCACCTGGCGGCTGGTGACCGGATCGAGAGCGGCCACGGGCTCGTCGGCGAGCATGAGCGTGGGGCGCTGTGCGAGCGCCCGGGCGATGCCGACTCGCTGCTGCTGGCCGCCGGAGAGATTGGATGCTCTCACATAGGCCTTCTCCACGATACCGACCCGCTCGAGCGCCTCCATGGCGTCGTTGCGGGCCGACGCCGGCCAAAGGCCGAATGTGGATCGCCAAGCCGGAACAGCCGAGAGCCGACCCATGAGAACATTGTTGAGGACGGTGGTGCGCTCGACCAGGTTGAAGGTCTGGAAGATCATCCCTATGTGGGATCTGACCTCGCGCATGGTGCGGGCTGATGCCCCGACCACCTCGGTTCCATCAACGAGGATCGAACCTTCGGTGGCCGGGACCAGACCATTGAGAACTCTGAGAAGGGTGGATTTCCCTGCTCCTGACAGGCCGACCACCACCACGAATTCGCCGTCTTCGATCGTGAGATCAAGGTTCTGCAATGCCTTGACACCGCCGCGGTACGTGACGGAGACATTTTCAAATTTGATCATTGCAGAACCCGGGATTCGTGGAGTGGTGGTCGGTGGCTGTTCAGGTCAGTCGATCACGGAGGATCGGTGATGCCGAGTGTCTGTGCGGCCTGGCGCACGATGTCGAAGTCCGATTCGACGGCCCGGCGGATCGAGGTCCATCCGTAGACCGAGTCGAACACCTCTTGACCGGCATCGGTGGCCACGTAATCGGCGACTGCGTTGTAGATCGCATCCTTGAGGTCCTGGGGCAGGTCGCTGCGGACGGCGACCACGTCGTTGGGAATCTCGGGTGTGATCGAGAAGACGATGTCCTTCTCGCCGACGTCGGTGTGTTCCTTGCGGATGGTGCGACGGGCGTCGTCGAAGGAGATGCCGATGTCGGCGTCCCCGTTGTAGACGGCGGTGACCGAAGCGTCATGACCGCCGGTGAAGACCGGGGTGATGTCGCTGGCCGGGTCGATTCCCATCTGGGTGAGCTCGAGGGCCGGGAAGAGGTACCCGGAGGTGGAGCTTTCGCTGGTGAACGCCACGGTCTTGCCCTTGACCTGGCTCAGGTCGCCAATGCAACTCGAGCCGGGTGAGACGGGGCCGGCATCGACGGTCTCGCCTTCGGCCTTGCCGCTGTCGCCGAAGTAGATGCCCACCTGGAGTGCGACGGCTTCCATTGCCGAGACCTGCTCGATGCCATTGGGGCCGTTCTGAAGAGCAGTGCCGGGTGCCGGCGGCTCAGTGCAGATACTGGGGTCGTTGGTCATCCACTGGCCGTGATAGGTGGCGGAACCGAAGCGGATCGACTGGATCAGGGCCTCCATGTTGCCGAACTGATCGGCCCCGAGGGTGTATCCGAATGGGCCGAACGCCCCGAGATCAGCCTTGCCGGTGCCCATGGCGGTGACCAAGCCGGTGTAGTCGGTGGTGACCACGCCTTGGACTTCGATCCCCAGGGCGTTGGTGAGAACATCGATGAACGGCTGGATGTCGTCTTGCAGGCTGGCTTGATCCTGGCTCGGCACGAAGCCGAACACGATCTTCTCCGGCCAATCCGGATGCATTGATTCTGCAACCGTGGTGGTTGGTGCCGCAGTCGTGGTGGCGGGTGCTGCCGTGGTGGTGGCGGGTGCTGCCGTGGTGGTGGTCGGTGCTGCGGTGGTGCTTCCGCTGTCGCCGCATGCCGCGGCCACAAACGAAAGTGCCAGCAGCACCGCCAATAGTTTCTTGATCCTCATGAACCCTCCAGTTCAACGTCGGTAGCCGGTCAACCTAGTACGCGGGGGCGGTACCGGGTCCACCCGAGCGCCACATTTCACCACCGGCGCGGCCATGCTGGAAAAGCGGATCAGCCGAACAGATCGAGAAACGCCGTCCAGTCGTGAACATCGACGAGGCCCGGCGCCGGTGAATTCCACGGCCTCACGAATCGGCAGATGGTGGAATCGGGATGAGCGGTGGACAGGGCCTCTAGGTTGTGGTCGGCGTCGTCGAGATAGACGTCGCAATCGACACACGTCTTGTCGTCGAGAATGTGGACCTCGGTGGTGGGAACCTCGTTGTCGGCCAGCCATGCGAAGGTGTCGTGGATCGCGAAGTTCGGTTTGGTGGTGAGAATCACGATCCTGTGTCCCCGGCGGCGGAGCCGATGGAGCGACTCGAGGGCATCGGTGTATGGGCGCAGGTAACGAAACAGACTTCTGCCCTCTCCGCATGTTCGCGACCAGTTCCAGAATTCTCCCATTCCGGAGAAGTGGGTGAGGTGGGTGGGGGCATCCCATTCGACGATCTGTTCGACGGTCAGATCGGCTCCGAAGTCCCGGTTGTAGCGTTCGATCCAGCCGCTGTTGAAGTCGGCCACCACCCCGTCGAGATCGATACCAAGCCTGAGGTTTCCACGTTTCATCTCTGCAGTGTGGCAGTCTCGAAGGGTGTCCAGACCATTCGTTTTCGGAGTCGACCTCGACGGGGTGGTGGCCGACTACACGTTGGGCTTCCGCGAAGTGGTGGCCGATGTCCTGAGCCGCGATCCAGAAACGCTCCCGATCGAGCGGTCGTGGAACTTCGCCGAGTGGGGAATCGACCAGCGTGATTTCGACAACCTCCATGAGATAGCTGTCAACCAGCGAAGAATGCTCCGCGACCTGCCGGTGATAGAAGGCGCGGCCGACGCGCTCTGGCGGCTTTCCGATGCCGGGGTGTGGATCCGTGTGGTCACCCACCGCCTCTACGTCAACTGGGGTCACGCCGCCGCGATCTCCGACACGGTCACATGGCTCGACCGGAATCGGATTCCGTATCGCGACATTTGTTTCCTCGGAGCGAAACCCGAGGTGGAGGCCGACTGCTACATCGACGACGCTCCCCACAACATCGATGGTCTCCGGGAGGCCGGCAACGAGGTGATCGTCTTTGATCAGCCCTACAACCGTCAGTACGGCGGGCTGAGGGCCCACGACTGGGTTGAAGCCGAGGAAATCGTTGTCGATCTGGCTGCCCGATTGAAGGGATCGGTCGAAATGCAGATGCCGGGAATCGACGCCGGGAGCGATCGACTCGATCGCCGCATCCAGCATCCGTCACAACAATAGGGCGACGGTGTGACCTATGACCCTAGTGTCGCGAGGGTTGCTTCCCGGAAGTTGTACACGAACCAGCGAGGTCAGTGAATGAGTGACGAAGCCGCCGACACCGGAACCGGCCGCAAGATTCAGGTGTTTCTTCTCGACGACCACGAGATAGTTCGTCGCGGGGTCGGTGATCTGGTCAATGCCGAACCCGACATGGAGGTGATAGCCGAGGCCGGTACCGCCAAGGAGGCCATCGCCGCTGTCGAGCGCTACAGCCCCGACGTTGCCGTTCTGGATGTTCGCCTGGGCGACGGCAACGGCAACGGGATTGAGGTGTGCCGCGAGATCAGGTCGCTTCACCCCGAGGTGGCCTGCCTGATACTCACATCTTTCGCCGACGATCACGCCCTCGTCGACGCGGCCATGGCCGGAGCCGCTGGTTACGTTCTCAAGCAGATTCGCAGCAACGAGCTCATCGAGTCGATCCGCAAGGTCGCAAATGGTGTACAGCTCCTGGGCAAGACCGATGTGAGGCTCGGCTTGCAGCGTTTCAAGCAGACCGAGGAGGGCCGGGTGGCCACGCTCACCCCTCGGGAACACCGCATCTTCGAACTCATCGGAGAGGGCTACTCCAACCGCCAGATCGCCGACGACATGTATCTCGCCGAGAAGACGGTCAAGAACTATGTGTCGAACCTGCTCTCCAAGCTCGGCATGTCCAGACGCACTGAGGCGGCGGCCACCGCGGCGAGGATCGACGAACGTCGACGTCTGCGCGACGAGCAGTAGACCGGCCGGGTCGTCGCCAGCGGCACAGTCATGGAGCGCGATCGTCCCGGTTCATGCAACACTGCCTCGATGAACCTCGAGGCCTACACGTTTGATCTGCTCGACGCTGCGCCCGATGCGATTCTGATTGTCGATTCCGAGGGCACCATCGGTTACGCCAACAGCATGGCCCACAGCCTGTTCGGGTACGGACCGAGTGAGCTTTTCGGTCTCCCCGTCGAAGCGCTGATTCCCACGACCTCGCAGACCGATCACGAGTCGCTGCGCGAACGATACGGGAAGGCGCCCACACGCCGAACCATGTCGTCCCGCGAGGCCCAGGTGATGGGGCTCAAGCAGGACGGCACGGTGTTCCCGGCTGAGGTGAGCCTCGGCCCTGTCGGAACCGGCGATGAGTTCCTGGTGATGGCGGCGGTGAGGGACCTCACCGAGCGGATCCAGTCCGACCTCGAGACCATGATGGCGAGGCTGGCGCTCGACTCTGTCGAAGACGGCGTGTTCGTGTTCGACGGCCCCAACTCGAAGATCACATACGTGAACAACGGCGCCCGAAACCAAACCGGGCTGACCACCGCAAGACTTCTCGACATAACCCCGCTGGAAATCGTCGATGGACTCGATGGCGCCGAGTTCGACGCAATCGCCGATCAGTTGAGGGGCGGTGGTCTCGACAGCTACACCGGCACGTTCGAACTGATCTGCATCGATGACCAGCGCCGGCCTGTCGAGGTTCTCATCCATCACGTCGAGTCGCCGGTCCCGGATTCAGACGGCTTCTACATCGCCATCTCCCGCGACATAACAGCTCGACTGGAGGCCGAGAAGGCGCTTCGTGCCAGCGAGGCTGCGTTCCGGGCGGCTTTCGACCGGGCACCGGTGCCGATGATGATCACGGATCTGTCCGACCCGGGTCTTCGCCGTGTGGTCGACGTCAACAAGGCGATGTGTGAGCTGCTTCAGCGACCCGACACCGACCTCGTGGGCAGCACCGTCAACGAAATCACCTGGCCCGACGATCGGGTGACCGCGGAGGAACACGCGAAGCAGGCCCGGGAGGGTTTCTTCTCGGTGGAGAAGCGCTACATCGACGGCAACGGAGACCCGGTCTGGTGCGCGGTTCACGCAACCAACATAGAGTCCGAGTTCGGGCGGCCATACAGGCTGGCTCACGCCATCGACATCCGTGAGAGAGTGGCGTCGGAGGCCGAACGCGACCTGAGGGTGCGGTTCCTGTCGGCGCTGGGCGACATCCGGATGCACCTGCTGTCGGAACCCACCAGCAGTGAAGTCGATCGCCGGGTCTGCGATGCGGTGCAGACGCTGTTCCCCGAATACGCGGTGTCGATAGTTTCCGTCGAAGAAGATGCGCCACCCCTCCAACAGGGACTGTGCCGAGTGGAGTTTCCGCTTCTGGTGCGGGGCAAGATCGAACGGGTGATGGTGGTCAACGGGCCCGACCTTGAGCCCGATTCCGACTGCTACACGATGATCGACGCGCTGGCCAACGAGGCTGCCATGGGAGCGCAACTGGCCCGGTCCCGCCAGGACCGCCGTGAGTTGTTCGTGGTGGAGGATCGCGAGCGCATCGGCCGCGACCTCCACGACCTGGTGATCCAGCGATTGTTGGCCATCGGCATGCGGCTCCAAGCCGCCCGTACTCCCGAAGCCCTGGCCGAACGGGCCGCCGAGACCGTCGGCAGCCTCGACGAGACGATCGACGTGATACGCGAAACGATCTTCCGACTGTCGTCATCGGAGGCCGAGCTGCAAACCGACGTGCAGACGCTCGTTCACAGTTTCAGGAGCGAGAGCGGACCCAAGGTGGCTCTCAATCTCACCGGCGACCTGTCGGCCGTGCCCGACACGACCGCCGACGAGCTTCTTCCGGTCATCAACGAGCTGATGTCGAACGCGGTGAGGCATTCAGGCGCCTCCAATGTGGAGGTCGATGTCGACGCCGTCGCCGGCGAGGAGCTGTGTCTGCGGGTGACCGACGACGGCGCCGGTTTCCTCTCCCGTCGACGCTCCGGCCTCGGGCTCGACAACATCGAGGCCCGCGCCGAGAAGCTCGGCGGTGAGGTTGAGATCCGGTCGGCTCGCGGCGCCGGTTCCACCATCATCTGGCGGGTTCCCCTCACCGACTGAACGCTTCTTGTTTCAGTTGACCAGCTTCTCGCGGCCTTCCCAGTAGGTGGCGCGCAGTTTGAACTTCTGCAGCTTGCCGGTGGCCGTGCGAGCAAGCTCCTCGACCACGTCTACCGAACTGGGACACTTGAAATGGGCCATCCGTTCGCGGCAGTGGTCGATCAGTTGCTGCTCACTGACATCGGCATCGTCGGCGAGAACCACCAGGGCCTTGACCGTCTCGCCCCACTTCTCGTCGGGCACGCCGATGACCGCCACCTCGGTGACCGCCGGATGACTGAAGAGGCAGTCCTCCACCTCGATCGACGACACGTTCTCGCCTCCCGTGATGATCACATCCTTCTTGCGATCCGAGATGGTGACGTAGTTCTCGTCGTCGATGACCCCGCCGTCACCGGTGTGGAACCATCCACCCTCAAGTGCCTTTGAGGTTTCGTCGGGCTGAGTCCAGTAGCTCTTCAACACCACGTTGCTCCGGGTGAGCAACTCTCCGTCGTCGGTCGTGGTCATCTCGACACCGAGAACAGGGGCCCCGGCCCGTCCCAGCTTCGTGGCTCGTTCGGCTGGAGTGAGATGGTCCCACTCGGATCGCGTCCTGTTGAGGGTGAGCACCGGGGCGGTCTCGGTGAGTCCATAGAGCTGGATGAACTCCCAATCGAGATCGGTTTCCATTCGTTCGATGGTCTGGGTGGGCGGCGGCGCGCCGGCCACGCACATTCGCACGCGGCCGCGTCCGGGGATCTCGCCGGGCCAGTCGGCCGCGGCGTCGAGGATGGCCGCCACCACGGCCGGGGCACCGCACAACATGGTGACACCGTGGTCGTCGACGCGCTTGAGGATCTCATGGCCGTCGACCTTGCGCAGCACGATCTGTTTCGCTCCGACCGAGGCCATCGCGTAGGGCATGCCCCAGCCGTTGCAATGAAACATCGGCAAGGTGTGGAGGTAGACGTCGCGGTCGTTGACCCCGGTCGGCCATCCGAAGGTGGCGGCGTTGATCCACAGGTTGCGGTGGGTCAATTCGACACCCTTGGGTCGGGCGGTGGTGCCGCTCGTGTAGTTGATGGTGGCAGTGGCGTTCTCGTCGGCCACCCACGGCTTGGGTTCGGTGCCGAACTTGAACAGGGAATCCGATTCCTCGCCGGCGATGAACCGGTGGGCCACCTTGGTGTCGCCGAGGCTCTCTTCGAGTTCGGGATCGATGATCAAAACGTCGGCGCCACTGTGGTCGACTATGTACTGCACCTCACTCGGGCTGAGGCGGTAGTTGATCGGCACCCCGATTCGTCCGAATGCGCTGGTGCCGAACAGGTGGACAAGAAGCCGAGCCGAATTGTGGGAGACCATGGCCACACGAGCCCCGAGCGGCAGTCCGAGGTCGTCGAGACCGGCAGCCATGGCTGTGGCCAGCTCCTCGAACCTGCGATAGGTGATCCCGTCGGGCCCGCCGAGCTGGGGCGCGGGCTGGTCGGGCTCGTCGATGATCCCGACGCGATCTCCGTAGACCAATGAACCACGTCGAAGATGATCGGCGATTGTGAGTTCCACCTGCATTGCGTCCCCCTGGGTGTGATCGACGGTCTGCCCACGGCCGGAGAGCCGGCGAGTGCACGATGACGTAGTGGAGAACCTAGTGTCGATCCCGTATCCAATCATTTTCGGAGTGACGATCATGGAAACCGACCCGAAGCTCACGGCCGAGACAACCGAACTGTTGCAGGCGATGATCCGCAATGAGTGCGTCAACTACGGGACCATCGAGTCCGGAGAGGAAATCCGCAACTCCGACCTGCTGGAGACTTTCCTCGAGGGGACAGGTCTCGACACCGAACACTTCGAATCGGCACCGGGGCGTCGTTCGGTGGTGGCCCGTATCGAGGGGTCCGACCCGGACGCCCCATCGCTGTGTCTGATGGGTCACACCGATGTCGTACCGGTGTCACCTGATGGGTGGGATCGCGATCCGTTCGGCGGCGAGTTGATCGACGGCGAGGTGTGGGGACGTGGCGCCATCGACATGCTGTGCCAGACAGCGGAGATGGCCGTGGCGTTTCGTCACCTGGCCAACACCGGCTTCAAGCCCAAGGGCGACCTGATCTTCTTCGGCGTGGCCGACGAAGAAGCCGGTGGCGTTTACGGCGCCGAATGGATGATCGCCAATCACCCGGACATCATGAAGTGCGACTACGTGTTGACCGAATTCGGCGGTATCCCCACTGCCACCCCTGAGGGAACTGCGCTCACCCTCAACGTCGCCGAGAAGGGCGTTGCCTGGCAGAGGCTGCGGGTGAGGGGCACCCCGGGCCATGGCTCGATGCCCTACGAGGTCGACAACGCGCTGGTGAAGGCCGCCGAGGTGATCCGACGACTGTCGGAGTATCGGCCGACCCCGCAGGTCCACGATCTCTGGAAGGTGCAGGTCGCCAACCTGCCCTACGACGACGACACCAAGAAGTTGCTCCTCGATCCGGGTCGTCTCGACGATGCCATCGCACAGCTTCCCAATCGTGGCAAGGCCCGCCATCTCCATGCCTGCTCTCACACCACATTCAGCCCCAACGTGGCATCCGGCGGGGTGAAGACCAATGTGGTGCCCGATTCGGTGATGGTGGAGGTCGACATAAGGACGCTGCCCGGCGAGACCAACGACGACGTCGACACCCACCTGCGCATGGCTCTCGGGGATCTCTACGAGGCCATCGATGTGGAGCCAATCCACGACAGCCCGTCCACCAGCTCGCCGATCGACACCCCGATGTGGGACGTGCTCGAAGGGATCATGACCAAGGCCCACCCCGGGGCGAGATTGCAGCCCTCGCTGATAGTGGGTGGCACCGATGCCCGGTTCTTCCGTGACTCCGGTGCCATTGCCTACGGGGCGGGTCTGTTCTCGCCGGCGGTCACGTTCGAGCTGTTCTCCCAGCGGTTCCACGGGCACAACGAACGTGTGGATGTCGAGTCGCTGGCGCTGGGCACGCAGCTCTGGATCGAAACCTCCCGGCAGATGCTGGGCGGCTGATCGTGTCGGTCAGGGTCGACAAGTGGCTGTGGGCGGTGCGGGCTTTCAAGACCCGCACCAAGGCAAACGAGGCGTGCGGCAATGGGCGGGTGCTGGTGAACGATGTCGTGGCCAAGCCGTCGACCAAGGTGGACGTGGGCGATGTGGTGACCGCCAATCGGCGTGATCGTCAGCTCGTCTACGTGGTGGTCCTACCCATCGAGACACGGGTGTCGGCCACCCGCGCCGCCGAGTGCATCGACGACCAATCCCCACCCCCGGTCGCGAGACCGATGGCGGATCCGGTGGTCTTTGCCCGACGTGAGCGTGGGGCCGGTCGCCCCACCAAGCGTGACCGCCGGGAGATCGACCGCCTCCGCCGCCGCGACACCCCCTAACCCCACCCCGCGAACCAGGTTTTGTGAACGTTTGGAGTCCCATATGGGACTCCAAACGTTCACAAAACCTGGTTGAAGTGGGGGAGGATGCGGTCGAGCCAGGACGGGATCCACCAGTTGCGGGCGCCGAGCAGTTCCATGGTGGCTGGCACCAGCAGCATGCGCACCAGGGTGGCATCGATGGCGATTGCGGTGGCCAGGCCCACGCCGAAAAGCTCCACGATGCGATTGTCCTCGAACATGAAGCTGCCGAACACCACCACCATGATGGCGGCGGCCGCGGTGATCACCCGGGCCGTCGCCGCAAGACCGTCGGCCACGGAAGTGACCGGATCACCGGTCTTGTCGAACTCCTCGCGCACCCGTGACAGCAAGAAGACCTCGTAGTCCATCGACAGACCGAAGACTATTGCGAACATCATCATGGGGATGAACGGCTCAATGGGTGCCGGCTGGACCTTTGTCAGCGACGACAGCCAGCCCCACTGGAAGACGGCCACTATCACGCCGTAGGCGGCGCCGATGGAGAGCAGGTTCATCACGACCGCCTTCAGTGGGACCAGAAGCGAACGGAACACCACCATCAACAAGACGAACGACAAGAGCAGCACGGCGCCGAAGAACAGAGGCATACGGTGGCCGAGAAAGCTCGAGAAGTCGATGCTCGCCGCGGTCTGGCCGGAAACGGCGACGGTCAGATCGGTGCCTGAAATCGCGTTGGGAACCACCTCGTTGCGCAGGCGCTTGACGAGGGTCTCGGTGGCACGTGACTGGGGCGATGACCCCGGCACCACGCGCATCACGTACGCGCTGGGCGATGAGGGGTCATCGGGAACCGGGGGCGAGGTGAGCACCACATCAGGGTCGGATGAGATCGCGGCTGCGAGGGTCGGCAGCGCTTCGAGATCGGACGGAGAGCCGACCTCAACGGCCAGCAGGAGTGGCCCGTTGAAACCCGGCCCGAATCCGTCGGAAGTGAGGTCGTAGGCCTTTCGGGTGGTTGTGTCTGGCGCGAAATTGCCCTCGTCGGAGAACCCGAGATGGATCCCCAACATCGGGACTGCGAACACCAGCAACACCGCGGCGCCACCGAGCGCGGCGGTCCACGGTCTCGATTGGATGAGCCGACTCCATCGGTAGGACGTGGTTTCGCGCAGCGGCTTGGTCTTCCGCTTGGGAACTTCGGCGCGCAGCGTCGGGACGACGAGGCCGGCAAGCAGAACAAGAAACGCGAGTGGCCCACCCACCATCAGCGGCTTCACGCCGAGGCCCACACCGAGAAGAGCAACAGCCACCAGTCCGGCGGCCAGCAAACCCCGGTAACGGGTGATCTCTATGCGGTGTTGGGCCAAACCCAGGAGTGCGGGTAGGAGTGTGATCGAAGCGATGATGGTGAGCAGCACGGTCGACGCCGCAGCCACGCCCAATCCGGCAACGAATGGTAGACCCATGAGTAACAGCCCCAGGAGCGATATCACCACGGTTCCACCGGCGAACAGCACCGCTCTCCCCGCCGTGTCGACCGCAGCGGAGGTTGCGTCGATGGGAGACAACCCGAGGTGGAGGTTCTCGCGGTATCTGGTGACCATGAAGAGCGCGTAGTCGATTCCGACCCCCAGCCCGATCATCGCCGCGAGCGTGGTCGCGAAATCAGGAATGGACTTCACATTGGACAACAACAGGATCAGCCCGGTGCCGGCACCAACCCCGGCGAGAGCCAGCGCGATCGGCAAACCCATCGCCAGGACCGAGCCCGTTGAGATGATGAGGACAATCACCGCGAAGGACAAGCCGATCAGTTCAGAGTTCGGTGGCGACACCGACGCGAACGAGTCACCCCCTATCTCCACCTGCAGGCCATCGATCCGAGGTCTGAGGCGGACCAGTTCAGCACCGATGGGTTCGGAGTCGCTACGGTCGAGAGAGGGGTCGAGTTCGACGGTGGCCAGAGCGATCGTCCCGTCGGCGGAGATCGCACCGCTTCCCTCGTAGGGGCTGAGAACGGTGACACCGTCGATCGTGGAAACCCGGTCGAACATCGAGGTCATGGCGGACACGACAGCCGGGTCGTCGACCCCTCGATCGGCCCTGAAGACGATCGATCCCGATCGGCCGGCGCCGATTCCACCGAAGTACTGATCGAGCAACTCGAATCCGCGTGCCGACTCGGAGTCCGGCGGTATACGGCCCCCATCGAACGAGGATCCTACGATCTTGCCGGAACCGATCATCAACACGACGGCCATGAGCCAAGCGAGCATGGTGTGCGCACGATTGGTGAAGCACCAGCGTGAGATCCTTACCAGCATCGGATCAGGAGCCGGTGTTGTCGTGTGGTAGGGAACCACGGGCGGCGCGGAGATAGGCATAGGGGGTCTCGGCCGCGAAATTCGAGACGCGACTGGTGTAGACGTCGGCGTATTTCTCGACTTGCCGTGCGAACAGGCTCTTGTCGACTCCCGCTCGCATCAACGGCCCCCAGATCGGATTGCCCTGCTCGGCTGCCGCCTTCGCCATCGGGGCGATCTTGTCGTCGATGGCCGCTATGGCCCGCCCGGCAGCCTCGACCTCGCTGTCGACCCGATCGTGGGGGAGACCCGACACGACACGGCGACGGCGGGCCAGACGCAATCGGGAATGAACACGCTCGAGTTCGATCTTCTCGGCCATCATCGCCTCGAGACGATGTTCGTGGTCGGCGAACTCACAGGCCGCCTCGACCTCGGCTTCGAGTTCCCGTGCGATCAGACAGGTGCGCCAGCGAAGTAGGTCCTTGGTGACATGGACATCACCGAAAAGGTGGTCGCCCACGTAGAGGTGTTGGGATGGATCATGGCTGAGCGAGTCCTCGACCATCGAGGCATTGCCGCCGTGGTAGATTTCGCCTCTTTCCAGCAGACCCCGGTGGGGTTCGAGCAACCCACGTTCGGTGTCGACGATCCGGTAGATCGGACCCTTCTCGGAAAAGAACCTAGGCTTTGCGGCCGACACGATCACAATGTCGAACAGATCGCGCCAGGTTTCGCCATCGGGCATGTATCGATCGAAGGCCCACGACATCATCTGCTGGGTGTAGGCCCATTCCGAGTTGGTGATCAAGAGGAGCTCTTTGCCGGCCAGTCGTTGATCGCGAAGGGTCTCGACGGTCGTCGGGTCGAGAGCCACGAACCGATCAGGATCAGCGATGATCGCGGACTTGAGAGCACCCTCGAGATGGGCTGCCGCGAGGGCATCGTCGATGACGCGATAGAGCTGCGCATATGTCGCGATGCCCGGCAGTGCGTTGCGGTCGTGTACCTCCACGAGTTGGGTCCACAGTGCGGCTCGGCTCAGCTCGAAAAGCGTGTTCATGAATTCGAAACGATCCTCGGAAAGATCAGTGACGGTACCGAAATACGTGTGACGCTGCTGGTCGAAATCGAGGAGCCTGGCGCCGTGTTGGGCCCTCATCACGTAGCCGAACCTGGTGGCCTTGACGATGTTGCCGAGATCGAGATCGAACGTGAGCCCGAGGGTGAATGCGCTGGGGTCGAACACCAGATCGTCGACCGGCCATCCGAGCCCCTCGAGGTAGCGCCGCGCATGAACGAAGGCCGCCTCCTCCCACTGATCGACGTAGTAGTGGATGAGCGTGTAATCCATGTCGTAACCGATGGCCTTCACGCCGCGCAGGTTGAGGGTGCGGTTGCAGAAGAGCCGCCGGGCCGGGGGCGGGGTGTCGTGGCCGGTGTCGCTCATGGGTCGGGATGGTACGGGATCGTGTCAGCCGGTGACACTGTTGGCGGCCATGTCGACCAGGCCGGCGAACACGTCGGCACCGATCTCGCCGGACCGGCGATCGAGGACGGTGTTGTCGGGAGACAGCACCACCCAGTAGGGGATGGTGGAAAGTCCGTAGGCATCGGCGATTGCGTTGTCGGTCGAGTCGAGCAGGACCGGTCCGGGCCAGTCGACAGATGCAAACCAGGTGGAAGGTGGATAGTTGCCGCGACCGGAGTTGACCAGGCTGGACACTGCCACGACCTCAACGCGGTCGGGCAGTTGGTTGTCGGCCAACCACTGGGAAACGATCGGCACCTCACGCTGGCAATGGGGGCACCAGTGGGCGAAGATGCCGACGACCTTGGCGGTGTCGTTGGGGCCACCGTTGCCGGTGACCTCGTGAAAGTTGCCCTCGAAGTCGACCGTCGAGAACGACGGGGCAGTGGCGCCGATGGCGGCGTCGGCCCCGGTGTCGGTGAATGTCGGCAGCTTGTCGCCGAACACCTGAACCGAGTCGGAAGTCTGGATTACCGACGGGCTGGACCCGTTGCCGGTGAGGACCACGACCACCCCGATGGTGATGCTGACCGCTGCCATGAGCGCGATCGCGAGGAGAACCCGGCGGTCGAGCGAGGCTCCCGATGAGGGACGGCGTTGCGGCCGGCTGGCGGTCTGACGGGAGATCCTGCGGCCTGGACGATTGCTCATTTGCTCACCTCAAGAAAGTGCGACGAAGGCATGATTGACGACTTCCACGAAACGTGACCACACCGGCACGAGCCACGATGGATCGTCGTCGGCAAACGCGGTCCGCACCTGTGCTCGAACGCTAACCGCATCGGTGCCCGTCGGGTCACCATGGGCGTGGAGCCATGCGTCGGCGCGCAGGGCCTGCATGACGGTCACCGTGT
>CAZDYO010000004.1:0-19267 GCA_964509555.1 uncultured Acidimicrobiales bacterium | reverse complement strand
CTCGTACCGCACCGGCCAGATCGGCGGCCGTGGTGAACGAGCCGTGTGTGAGTGTGAGCGTGTGGGAGGTTCCATTCACCGACAAGGTGAGCGAGTCGTTGGTCGCATCGATGGTCGAAATGTCGGGTAGTGCGGTCGTACCTGCCTTGACCGCGGCATTTGATTCTTGGGTAACTTGGAACGTTTGTGCCCCGAGAGCGAGGCCCGTGCCCGAAAGGTCTGAGAAGCCCAGGGGGGCGTAGTCCCTTGCTGAAAAGACGCTGCCTCCAGCGGCTACGACCGCGTCGAGACTCGCAACTGTCTGAGTTGAATAGACCGATTTGGCCGATGCCCGCTGCGTGACCGTGAAGCTGACCGATCCCGTGAGACTTCCGGTGTCTGCACTGACCCCCACAAGATCGCTCGTGCTCGTTGCACTCAGCTTTCCCCAGTCTGCCGAAGTCTTGAGCTTCTGCGCCGCTGCCTTCACCGAATCGTACCGACTTCTGATTCCGCTCAGGACCGATCCCTCGGCCTCCGCCGTCGCCTGCTGAACCCGCAGCTGGTTCTGCGGTATGCGCTCCGCCGCCATCAGTTGATTGATGATCGAGGTTGTGTTTAGACCGGTGATCAGTCCGTCGACGCTGCTCATTCTTGCAAGATCCTCTCCCGCTGTGTTGTCCCACCCACCGGGAGGCCGAGGCTGATGCGCCGGTACGCGTCCGGCGTTTCCTCAGCCTCCCGGTCTTTGGGGGAAGGTGTCTTCCGAATCAGCCGAGGAGCCTCAGAATGCCCTGC
This sequence comes from uncultured Acidimicrobiales bacterium, assembly GCA_964509555.1. Taxonomy (GTDB): domain Bacteria; phylum Actinomycetota; class Acidimicrobiia; order Acidimicrobiales; family Aldehydirespiratoraceae; genus SZUA-87. The sequence goes on along the minus strand of CAZDYO010000004.1, from coordinate 18,490 downwards.
GGAGCCGAGTTGGCCTGGCCAAGCATGGCGGTGCCGGCCTGTTGCAGGATCTGGGTCTTGGTGAAGTTCACCATCTCGGAAGCGACGTCGGTGTCGCGGATCCGTGACTCGGATGCTGCCACATTCTCGCTGGTGACCTGCAGGTTGCTGATCGTTCGCTCGAGGCGGTTCTGGACCGCACCGAGGTTGCCTCGACTGGTCGACACCGAATTGATCGCCGAGTCGATCGCGCTGATCGCTCCGGCAGCATCGGTGCTGAGGTCGATGGCCGACAAGCCAAGAGCAGAAGCCGACACGGCGCTGATGCTGACGTTGATCTGGTCATCGGCGGTGTTGTTGGCCCCAACCTGGAAGGTGCCTCCGGTACCCGCGGCTGCGGTGGTGGCGCCGAAGCTGACACCGGTGGCGTCCGTGGTGAAGTTGCCGGCAGTGGTGAAGGTCTGACCGCTTGTGAGACCATCAACCGACGCGGTGATGTTGGCACCGGCGCCAACCCTCGACGAGGAGACCTTGAAGTTGTCGGCCACCGCGGCTTGGGCAGCGGTGCCGCCCTTGAGAGCAGCCTGGACCTTGTTCTGGATCTCCGTGGCGAGCTGATCGCCGGTGTAGGTTCCCGCGGACAGTGTGGCACTGACTGCGCCCGTACCGTTTATGTTCACGGTGAACGTGTCGTTGGTGCCGGTGGCAACCGTAACCGAGTTGTCGGTGTCGTAACCCACGGCGTTGGCTGCGGTCACACCATACGAACCGTTGAGCAACTTGGTGTCGCCGAACGATGTCGTGTTGCCGATACGGTCGATCTCGGTGCGCAGCTGTCCGAACTCCTGCTGGGCAGCAGCACGGGCGGTGGCGTCGTTGGCACCGGAGTTGGCGGCCTGAACCGAAAGATCACGCATACGGTTCAGCATGCTGTGGACCTCGTTCAGTGCACCTTCAGCGGTCTGCACAACGGAGATACCGTCTTGGGCGTTGCGGGTGGCCTGACGCAACCCGGATGTCTGGGCCCGGAGCTTCTGGCTGATGACCAGTCCCGAGGCGTCGTCGGCGGCACGGTTGATCCGCAGACCACTCGACAACTTCTCGATGCTCTTGCCCATTGCGTTGGCGCTTGCTCCCAGATGCCTCTGGGCGTTGAACGCCATTACGTTGTTGTTGATACGCATTGTTCCTCGTGTCCTCCATGAACTGAGGGGCTGGGTCCGTCCAATCCGTTGGACTGCGACCACCGACTGTTTCGTCGGCACGCATCAGCTTCGGACCATCTGCCGTCGTCATGAGGCAAGAACAACTATTTTGTGCAATACCGGGGCGAACACGCCCCTCTGTGACTCTACGAGTCGATGAACCTCCACGGGCGGCGGCCCGGCAGAACCGGGCCACCGCCCATCGAGAATCCTGATGTGTCAGCCGAGGAGCCGCAGCATCGACTGCGGCACGTTGTTGGCCTGGCCGAGCATGGCGGTGCCGGCCTGTTGCAGGATCTGGGTCTTGGTGAAGTTCACCATCTCGGAAGCGACGTCGGTGTCGCGGATCCGTGACTCGGATGCTGCCACATTCTCGCTGGTGACCTGCAGGTTGCTGATCGTTCGCTCGAGGCGGTTCTGGACCGCACCGAGGTTGCCTCGACTGGTCGACACCGAATTGATCGCCGAGTCGATCGCGCTGATCGCTCCGGCAGCATCGGTGCTGAGGTCGATGGCCGACAAGCCAAGAGCAGAAGCCGACACGGCGCTGATGCTGACGTTGATCTGGTCATCGGCGGTGTTGTTGGCCCCAACCTGGAAGGTGCCTCCGGTACCCGCGGCTGCGGTGGTGGCGCCGAAGCTGACACCGGTGGCGTCCGTGGTGAAGTTGCCGGCAGTGGTGAAGGTCTGACCGCTTGTGAGACCATCAACCGACGCGGTGATGTTGGCACCGGCGCCAACCCTCGACGAGGAGACCTTGAAGTTGTCGGCCACCGCGGCTTGGGCAGCGGTGCCGCCCTTGAGAGCAGCCTGGACCTTGTTCTGGATCTCCGTGGCGAGCTGATCGCCGGTGTAGGTTCCCGCGGACAGTGTGGCACTGACTGCGCCCGTACCGTTTATGTTCACGGTGAACGTGTCGTTGGTGCCGGTGGCAACCGTAACCGAGTTGTCGGTGTCGTAACCCACGGCGTTGGCTGCGGTCACACCATACGAACCGTTGAGCAACTTGGTGTCGCCGAACGATGTCGTGTTGCCGATACGGTCGATCTCGGTGCGCAGCTGTCCGAACTCCTGCTGGGCAGCAGCACGGGCGGTGGCGTCGTTGGCACCGGAGTTGGCGGCCTGAACCGAAAGATCACGCATACGGTTCAGCATGCTGTGGACCTCGTTCAGTGCACCTTCAGCGGTCTGCACAACGGAGATACCGTCTTGGGCGTTGCGGGTGGCCTGACGCAACCCGGATGTCTGGGCCCGGAGCTTCTGGCTGATGACCAGTCCCGAGGCGTCGTCGGCGGCACGGTTGATCCGCAGACCACTCGACAACTTCTCGATGCTCTTGCCCATTGCGTTGGCGCTTGCTCCCAGATTTCTCTGGGCGTTGAACGCCATGATGTTGTTGTTGATACGCATTGTTCCTCGTGTCCTCCATGAACTGAGGTCTGATCCGTCCATTCCATTGGTGCCGGACCACCGACGCGTTGTCGGCACATCTCATCGTCGGCACCGGCACCAGCGATAATGAGGAGCCAGGGGGGTCACGCTCACGAACGGACACGGACGAGAGTACGAAAGTCACCATCCGGTCGCCTGATAATCACCGAAAACGCCTGCTGCCGTCGGCAGAAGCCGACGGCAGATCTGCTCACTTGCTGAGGACCGGACCTACTGCATGACGAATGTTGTGAGGAGCACCCGCAAGACGGTGCTGTCGTCGTATGACGCCCGAATCCGCTTTGACAACTCGGCACGCACCTCAGTCTTGGATCCGGTCTTTTGAAGGTCAGTGTAGGTCAGCTCCGACAGGTACTCGATTGCAGCATCAGTCGCCTTCGCTGATTCAGTGGGCATGTTCGCGCTTGACACACCCTCCTCCAGGACGAGAGCCAACCCCACCCGAAGATACCGACTGCTGTCCGTGTCAGCCAGATTGACCACAATCTCGTTGAGCGGGAAGATCTCACCTTCAGCCGGGAGCGTGGTCGTCACCGGAGTTCCGGCCGCGGCAGGGTCAGCGGGAGCCGGCGACGGCGCCAACACGAACTTGTAGATCACGACCGCGCCAACAACCGCCGCACCCACCATCTTCGATTTGCCCTTGCCCGACGATTCCTCGTCATCGACGGCTTTCTTCTTCTTGGCCATGGGTGTCCTCCATTCAGGGTTGGTTGAAGACGGGATTGCTGAATGCGTCGGTGCCGCTCGCTACCGTGGACACCGGGATCTCGCCGGTTGCAAGGGGGACCGCCGACTCAGTCGCGTGATCCGGCCCCACGAGGATCACCAGCTCGGTCCGGCGATTGGCGGTGCGCCCACTCGGCGTGCCATTCGACTCGCGCGGTCTCGTATCCGCGTGCCCGACAGCGGAGAACTGTCCGGCAGGGAGTCCATATCTCTCGGTGAGCACACGGAGCACAGCGGTGGCGCGTGCGGCTGATAGCTCCCAGTTTGATGCCCAAACCACTCCATTTGTTGGCACGGAGTCGGTGTGGCCTTCAACCAAGACCTCGTTGTCGAGCCCTGACAAGACCGTTGCCATGACCCCCAACGCCGGTGCATCCGGATTGATCATCGCCGACCCGGAGCGGAAGAGAAGCTGCTCGTCGAGCACCACGGCAACACCTCGATCATCGGTCTCCACCGAGTAGTCCCCTTCGGCTGCCATCACCGAGAGGCTCGCCTTGATTGCATCTCTCAGCTTTGTCGCCTCCATTCCGGTGGCAATACGATCGGCGGATATCTCTTGGAGCGACTCGGTGACAGAACCGTTCGCTGCCGGGGGGATAACCGCCGCGTCTCCCAGGTTGGCGTTGATTCCCGAGCCATCACCGAGCAATCCCGCGCCTTGCGGCACTGCCGGACTGGCGAACGAGAACGCCTGACTGACGCCGTACTTGAACTCGGCAAACTTGGTCTCGTCAAGCAGCGAAAACGCGTACAGCAAAACGAAGAAGGCCAACAGCAGGGTCATGGCGTCCGCGTAACTGTCAAGCCATGCCTTGGACGGTCCTTCGTCTTCCACGACGACCGAGGATTTCCTAGGCACTCTTCTTGTCCTCCTCGGGCCGCGCCGACGGCGGGAGGTAGGCCGAGAGCTTGCCCTCGAGCGATCTGGGATTGGCACCCGCTTGTATGGCCAGGATTCCCTCGGTGAGCAACTCCCGATAAGCCGCCTCCACTGCCGAGATTCGCTTCAGCTTGCTCGACATCGGTGTGAAGATGTAGTTACCGAGGAATGCTCCCCACAGCGTGGTTACGAAAGCAACGGCCAGCGCCGGCCCCAGAGCGCTCGGATCACTGAGGTTGTTGAGCATCGATATCAGGCCGATCACCGTGCCAGCCACACCGAACGCCGGAGCGTACCCGGCCGCGTTCTGGAAGAACGCTGCACCCGCTCTGTGGCGCGATGCCATCTGATCGACATCCAGTTCAAGAGTGTCTCGCAACTCCTGCGGATCCGTGCCGTCAACCGTCATCATCAAGCCACGCTGCAGGAATGGGTCCTCCACATCTGCTATTGAGCCCTCAAGTGCGAGCAGACCTTCGCGGCGAGCCACATCGGCGAACTTCACGAGTTGCTCGATCGACCCAGCCGAGTCCGGTGCTGCGCCGCCGGCGAAGGCCTTGACCATGACTTTGGCCGCGTTTATCGCGTCGGGCATCGTCCCACTGGCCATGGTCGCTCCGATCGTCCCCCCGAACACGAGAATGATCGAGCCCGGATCGCCAAAGAAGATTCCGATCGGGTCAATCCCAGCCATGAACATGGAACCGAAGGTCGTAGCGAGAGCTATGCCTATGCCGATCAGTGTCGCCGGATCCATCAGTCGACCTCCTCACTGGATGTCTCGGCGTCGTCCGATTCGGTCGCTCCGTGGACCTCCGGGGCCACGACCCGAAGCGGAGTCGGGTCCACCACGGTTCCAGACCGTGCCGACCGAGCAACGATGCCGGCCCGAAAGTCTATGACGCTGTCAATCACATCTTCGAGTGAGTCCGAGACGATGTAAATCGAACTGTCGATGAGGGTCACCACCGTGTCAGGCTTCGCCTCGACCTTCTCGATGAGGTCGGCGTTGAGCGCGAAACGCGTTCCGTTAAGGCGTGTGAGCAGAATCATGGGGTGCCTTCGACAAGGCCCGGCCTCCGTGCCGGACAACCTCAGTCTCGGCACCCATCGCCGCCGTATTAGCTGATTGACACCGTGGTTACCTGAGGAAGTCAAGCAACGACTGGCTCAAGATCCTGCCGCTGACGCCAAGAGCTGCCTGATATGAGGCCTCTTGTCCCTTCAGACTCAAGATGGCCTCGGTCAGATCGATGTCTTCTGTGCGGCTCAGGGCCGAGTTGAGTCCGTCGGTTTTCTCCCCATTACGAACTTCAAGACTTTCGATCGAAGCAAGCCGCGACCCAAGTGTGGCCTCCACGGTCCGCACGCCGGTTTGTATCCTCTTGATGGAGTCCAGCCCGACCGACGGAGAGTTGCCGGCATCAACCCGGTCGGCGATCTCGCTGAGCACTTGGAACATGTCGCCATTGAGCGGATCAGTGGCGTCCGTCGCCCCGAACACGTCTGGCCCATTGGCATTTACCTGAACTCTCACGCCGTTCGACACTGTGCGCAACACGACACCGGAGTCCCCTTGGTATGTGCCGTCCGCGGCGTAGGCGGAGTCCGCCCCACTCGTGCCCGCAAATATGGGCCTGCCGAGATGCCTTGTGTTAGCTATGCCCACCAACTCGTCGGCGATCGACCTGATCTCTGCAGCGATGGCAGTCCGGGCAGCACTGCCCAACGAGCCGTTCTCCGCCTGGATTGTCAGATCGTGGGCCCTCGTCAGACGATTGTCGATTGTTTGCAGCGCGTTGTCGGCTGTGCCCAGCCAGGACTTCGAGTCGGTTATGTTCTTGCCGTATTGATCGTACGAACGAATAGATCGCCGATATCGAAGAGCCTCAAGAGCCGCCGCCGGGCCATCGGACGCCCGCTGGAGCCTCTTCCCGGATGCTACTTGACGCTGGATGAGGGACAATCTGCTGCCCGCGGACGACAGGTCGCTCCGCATCGACAGAGCCTGGGATTGGGATGTTACGCGCATACGGCTGATCCAGTTCTTCCTGGCCGGCGTCTATCGGCCGACCAACCCGAGTCGATTTACGATGTTGTCCAAGATCTCGTCCACGGCGTTGATCACGCGTGACGATGCTTGGTATGCCCTCTGTGCAGCAACGAGGTCGATCATCTCTTGGTCGATATTGACGGATCTGGCCGCAACCCGCGCCTGCTCGACCCTGTCCATGACAGAGTTCTGGGCACCTGACCTCGCACGAGTCGAGGCCACTTGCACGCCCAGAGTGCCCACGAGTTGCTCATACTGGTCATCAGGTCCGCCGACTTCGTTGCGGAGTGATGCGATTTCTTGCGCAATTGACGAATCCAGAGTTCCACCACCGATAGCTGCGGCGGCAAGGCGACGCGGTTGACCGGCCACATCCGCTGAGATTGAGATCGTTCTCGCAGTTGTTCCAGCCGGATCGAAGACATCTCCGGCCGGGTTGCCATCCAGGTCCTGACCGCCGGAGTGGATCGAGTTCACGCGCTGCACCACCGCGTTCGCCACGGCATCAAGCTGTCGAATGGCATCCGGAATGGTCGAGTTCACCGTGTCCAGAAGGCCGGCCATCTCACCTCCGGTCGGGATCAAGGTCCCACCGCCATCCCACTCCAGGGATGTCAATTGAAGGCCCACGTCGGCGAGCGATGGATCGGCCACGGCCGAGGAGTGCAGCTTCATGGCGCGAGATCCCTGGACCAGCGTGCTGCCTCCCACGTAAACATCGATTGTGCCGTCGGGCCTGTCCTGGACGCGCGCTCCCATGAGGGACGCCAAATTGCCGACAGCAGTGTCGCGCTGGTCCAGCAGATCGTTTGGCGCCGCGCCGGACAGCAACAGCGGCCTCAGAGCATCGTTGAGGGACGCCACCTCCGTCGCCAGGTCGTTGGTTTGGCGCACCATTGAGCTGACCTCCGAGGCCGAGCTGAGGTGCACCGCACGCAGTTCGGAGTCCATGTAGCGGAAACGCTCAGCGGTGGAACCCACCTGAGCCAGCGTGGCCGCCCGCTGGGGTTCCTGCCCCGGATAGTTGGCCATCGTGTCGAACGACGACCACAGGCCGCCGAGCTCCGCCGCCAATCCCACGTCGGAGGGTTCCTGGTGGACCAACTCAATCCGATCCAGGTAGCGGCTCGACACGTCAAGCTGCCCCGCCGCTGCCTTCTCCGTGAGGATTCGGGATTCCAGAAATGTGTCCCTTGCCCTGGTGATGCCCGCCACGTCAACGCCATCACCGGTCAGAAGGCCGTTGCTGAACAAGGCCGGCACCGGTCCCTTGCCCCCCGACGCGAGGTCCACTCGCTGACGCGAGTAACCCTCTGTTGAAACATTCGCGATGTTGTGACCGATCGCATCAAGCCGTCGACGTTGGGCGAGGATGCCGGACAGCGCCGATTGAAGCGCGCCGATGTTGCTCACTGGGCCAGTCCTTCCACCGTCATAGCGCCTCGTCCACAAGTCCCCGCGTTGCCGTCCGTCGCACAGAACCTCCCGATGAGTCGTAGCCGACGTCGGGTGCCTCGCCGGTCACGATGGCAATCATCTGCCGAGTGAGCTCAATGCCTCTCTCTGCGCGCTCGTGTCCACCTCTTGTCATGGTTGCAATCTCGGTTGCGGCGGCCAGGAACGAATCACGATGCTCGCGGAGGATCTCGTCATATGGGGCGGGCGACGACTCGATCAGATCCTGAAGAGTCGCGTTGGCGGGCAGCCCCAGCTCCCCGGTGATCTCGACCACGAGGGCATTCCGGGTCTCTTCGATCTGTTCGATCGCTTGAATCGTGCGCTGCACATCATCCACTGCCAGCCGAATCGCGTCCTGATCGGGACCGTCCATCACAAGATCCTGAACCGTCAACTGATACTTCAGCCTGTCGAACATCCCTCGAAGCTGCCAGAGGGACCGACTGATTTCTGCCAGATGGTCTGCGATCCCATCACTAGTTTCCATGGTTTGCTCGTCGGCACGAATCGCTGCCGTTTGAGTCCCACGAGCAAGTTTTCGTCAAGAACATGGCCCTCAGGCCACGACGGGATCAAGCCTCTGACTCATTGTCGTATCCTGGGCAATGGCGCTCGCATAGGAGATCCTCCGCTGGTCCACGCGCCTACGCTTGGGGCGATCCGCCGCGGCTTCATCGTCCTCGAACTGGGCATCCAACCCCTCGCGGATGCGCTTCAAGGCATCATCCTTCAACTGCGAGATGCGTGACTGGGTAACTCCGAGAATCGCCGCGATTTCGTCCATCGGACGCTCGTCAAGGAAGTAGGCCACGACCACCAGGCGGTGCCGCTCGGGAAGAAGGTGGATGGCCGACCTGACGTAGGCTTTCATCTCACGTTCTTCCAGTCCCTCGACGATGCCTTCCGATGAGGTATCGGGGATCAGGTCGCCAAGAGTGGCGGGCCCGTCGTCGCCACCGACTCCACGGTCAAGCGCCAGCATGACCCCACGGTGGACACCTCTGCGAACCGACACCAGCTCGTCGATGGTGAATCCGGCGATGTCAGCGAGCTCCCGATCCGACGGGAACCGCCCCTGCTCATTGAAGAAGTCCTGCTCCATGGTCGACACGGTTCGAGCCTTCGATCGGAGGGAGCGGGGAAGCCAATCGTCCCTGCGAACCACGTCGATTATTGCGCCTTCGATTCTTCGACCGGCGAACGTGGAGAATGCGGTCCCGCGATCGGCATCGAATCTCTGTGATGCCTCTATCAACCCGACCATCCCGGCCTGAACGAGATCCTGGCGTTCAAGGTGCGCAGGAAGCTTGCTCGCCATTCGAGTGACGATATGCTCCACGAGCGGAAGATTCTTCTTGACTCGCTCCTGCGCTTCGCTTTTCAAACCGATCACCTCGCTCGTCCTACAAAGGTCACTATCGGTTCAGGGGCCTATGTACTTGCGTCAATTGGGCCGGATGGCCAACACCAATAGTGCGATCGGACCGTGGGAACATGGGAGTCACGCGGCCCCGAGACGATTTGGTGGACCTCCAGGCCCAGACGCTCGAGAGTGAGCGTTGAATTCCCAATGGTTCCATGAATGCCTTGTGTGATGGTCCCGCGCCTCGGACTATCACTCGGATTCTCGGATCAAGGGAGTGAAGGAGATGGTTCCTGCGTTTCGATCGGGGTCCGTTGGCTCTCACAACCGCGCCGGCGTCGACTATGACCCCGTCGAATAGGATGTCGGAGTCGAACTGCGGCAGCGGTCCCGCCGAACTCAGATCGACCAACACCGAAATCCCCTCCCTGCGAAGCGCGTCGGTCGTTCGGCGAGCGGTGCCGAATCCGGGTGACGCAATTCGTGGGGGTACCGACACGACCAGCTCTCCGGAAACCATGCGGGTCTCGGCTGCCAGCGCCAGAAGCCGGACCCCGGCGTCCCGGCGGCACAGAACTTCGGCCCCGACGGACATGATCATCTCCTGGCCCGCCGCGACTGATGTCGCCCGCGCCGTCTGCTCAAGCCGGTCGATTCCCAAGGCCGCCTCCTGCTGAGTGGAGGGCAGGGGTAGAGGGGTCACCTCCATGCCCACGGCCGTCCCGCTCTCGACGTCGATGAGATCTGCCTTGCTGGGCATCTCGACCAGATTGGCGTCCACCTTGTGCGTCACGACGGTGCCGGGCCCTCCCAAGCGAGCATCCTCAAGTGCCAGGGCTGACGCGTCCAACAAACTCGCCCAGTGTCGAACGTCGCCGAATGCAACACCAAAGACCGGTGCCGGGTCCAGTTCCACCTCACCGACCTCCACCGGCGGCTCAATGGCCTTGCACAGTCGAGATGTCACCCATTCCGTGGTACCACGGTCCACAACGCCTCTGAGAATCACGACAAAGCGGTCGTCGGACAGGCGGAAAGCCAACGGGCTGAACGGTTCATCCAGAGAACCTGCCCAGCGATCTGACATGATGCGCGAGCCCACCGCGTCGGCGATCGCCGCTGCGCCGACCTCACCATCAAACGCGGCGGCCGTCCTCGAACCAAGCGCGGCCATCGACACGACACCCAGTTGACCGGCGACAGTGCGAGTGATTTCCGATCGGCTCACACTTGACTTCACTGTTGATCCGGGGGCAACACGCACCGGCAGAACTCCTGCCGGGCCGATACCAGCGAAAGACCCGACGCGGCCTCTATGTTTCCAATGACGCATTTCGGACCTCGGATCGGGGCGCTATCTACGCCGCTCCGGGCCCAGTTACGTCTCGGTTGAGGCTGTTATTAGAGCAATCCGAGAGCTTGATCCGAACGGTCCACGCGCGGATGGCGGGTGAACCTGTCGCCTATTCAGGTTTGATCGCTCAACCTTTGGGTCCCAGGCGAGGGAAGCTCGCTCGGGCTGATGGAGCCGGACCGGGATGCTTCCTCGTTGGAGCGCCTGATCTCGGCCGCCACTTCTTCACGGTGAACGGTGACATGACGCGGCGCGTCCACTCCGAGGCGCACTTGATCACCCCGAATGTCAAGCACCCTTACGATTATGTCGGTGCCGATGACGATGGACTGATTGGCGCGCCTGCTCAGCACCAGCAATTGAATCTCCGATGATTGGTCTCAGTCAAGGAGTCGGGTCTTGGTCGAGTGGCCTGATTCCGCCAGAACAATTTGTCGGGCTACCAGCGTCTTCACATTGATGACGATGGGACCCAAGAGGTTGGCCGAGATGTCCTCTACCTCACCTGACGACCCACGAATGATGGTGACAAGGGCAAGCACCTCGGCGTCATCTGGATCCTCGATGCCCAAAGCCGAGGCATCGGCCTCCGGTATGTCGGGGTTGTAGTCCGGAAAGAAGTCGAACGCCTTGACAGACAGGAATGCCAGATCTGGGTCGCTGGTCGACTGCAACCAGATCCATTCGGGACTTTCCACCACAGGGACCACAACGAACTCGTCAGCGTCGGGAAATCCCAGCAATCCGCCATCGATCCTGATTCTCTGTTCATCCGTGGGCGTGAGAACCCCGAATCTCGACGTCGCAATTTGCACCAGATGCATGCTAGCGGAACTCTCTCTTGCCGTCTCTGATTGTTGAATTGGCTGAAGCAGCGGCTTTTGCTTTCACCAGCGCGCCTGTGACCGCCTCGGTTGCTGCTTGCGATCGGTACGAGTTGAGCAACGACTCCACCACGCCACCGATGACACGAGTCAGCAGGAGAATGAGCACGATTCTCAGAACGGCGGACTGAAGCGAGATCGTGCCTCCGATCACCCCCGACACGACAGGCACCGAGACTGCGGCAGTGGCCAAGTTGGCCCAGCCGTTCCGATAGGCGCGATGTCTCTTGTACTCACGGCGACCCATGCCATCAACGACAGCCGCGATCATCGCTCTGTCCACATCGGTCAGTTCCTCATCATCGTGTGCCGCGGCATCTTCCTCAGACATTTCGACGTCTCTCCAGCCATATGGCCGCCAGCAGATCAGATGTGGCCCGTCTGCCCTCGGCCGTGGAGATCGGCACACCCAAGTCGAGCATGGCCAGCGGTTCGAGAGTTCCCTTGATCTCAACCAGGTCGATCGCGTCCACAGGACCGATCCGAGAGATCAAGTGGTCGACGTCGCCGGGAAGACGCCAGGCCTCCGTGACCAATCTCGTCTGCCCAGCCCTGAGTCTGGACAACGCGTCAGATGTCCATGCGCGATCTCCGGAGTCAATGGGTTGGTCGATGATGAGTGGAGTCGCCGACTCGCGGCCCAGCCATCTCTCCAGCCTCTCAGCGGCCTCGTCGATGCTGTTGACCAGCAGCCAGGAGGGCAGCCCGGGGAGACTGCGCTTTCGACTCAAGACGGTCACATCCCCTCTCCAGAGTCCGGATGCTGCTCCCACCGACTCGGCCACCGCTCTGGCATGTCGGGGGTCTCCCACGAACGCGACGATTCCCGTCGATGACGTCAGCGCCCGGGGTTCGGGTAGGGCGTCAAGCTCGTCGAGCATGTCCCACAGCAGACCCGCCGTCCTTTGTGAGGGCTCTGCGAATACCGAGGCACCTCTTCGCGGATCGTCAAGCGCCACAAGCGCGGGAGTCGTCTCTCTGATGGCCGCGACCTCTCGTGATTCTGCCTTGGGTCGGGAGATTCCGCCCCGGTCTGTTCGGCTGGGTCCTCTTGATTCCAACGGTCCGGACCTGTCGACTGATCTCCTGGTCTCGAAGAACTCATCTATGGCCTCATCATGCGCAGACCTGAGAATGGCATCGTCGACAGCCCGACCGAAGGCGGTATCGAATTCTGTACCTCGATCGAGATCTTGGGATGCCCCCCGATGCGTGCGTATCGGTGCGGAGGGCGCTGCCCACACCTCAAACCACTCCTTGGCGAAGAACCCGAGAATGCCACCGCGCCTTACTCGACTGGCATTCTCTATCTGCATGGAATCGCCGAGGCACCGCTGCGCTTCCTCAAGTACCTTCTCGAGGTCATCCCCCTCAAACAACATCGACGAGTTCATCGCTGTATTCCTGCTTCCTCTTCACGGGATGGCTGCGGAAGAGACACCGTTCCGACGGTGACAACTTCGGCGTGAGATCCGATCTCCCGGAAGCTCATCACCGGCGGGGCGCCATCTATGTGTTCCAACATGCTCTTCATCGATCTCCTCAGACCCGGCGCTGTCACCACCACCGGCTCGTGACCGCTGTTCTCGGCCCGTCTCGCAATCGCCATCACGCTGTCGACCACACCCTTGAGGTCCATGGCATCAAGCGAGGTGACCCCGTTGTCACCAAACGCTGCGACGAGCTGTTGCTCAAGCGTCGGGTCCATGCTGATGATGCTCAGCGACCCGTCGGTTGTGTACCGATCGGTGATCGCGGGGCCAAGGGTCTCGCGCACCGCCTCGACCAGTGCGTCCCCGGGGCCGACCCTGCGGGCCTGTTCCCCAACGACCTCGAGGATCCTCACCAAGTCGCGGATCGGTACCTGTTCACGCAGTAGCTCCTGGAGCAACCACTGGATCTGTGGAAGCGCGACCTCCGTGGCGCTCAGATCATCCACGACCGCTGGATCGGTTTCGCGCACGAGATCCAAGAGATTTTTCACGTCCTGTCGGCTCATGAGGTCGGCGGCGTTCTGTCGCGCTATTTCCGCCAGATGGGTTGTCACGACTGCTGAGCGATCGACGACTGTGGCACCGGTCGCCTCGCATTCAGCCCTCATGGAGTCGGGAACCCACTTGGCCGGGAGTCCGAAGACGGGCTCCACCGTCTGCTCCCCCGGATATGCCGACAGGTCGTCAGCAATCAGCAGCACCCGGCCGCGCGGTGCATGCCCGCGTGCAAGTTCAACACCGTGAAGAAGAATGGCGTAGGTGCCCAACGGCAGTTCGACATTGTCGCGCGTCCGCACCGGGGGCATCACGATGCCGAGTTCCAAGGCGATCTTCCGTCTGAGGGCCTTCACCCTGTCGAGGAGATCGCCGCCTTGGGCGGGATCCACCAATTCGACTATGTCAGCTGCGAGTTCGAGACTCACGGCCTCAACCCTCATCGATCGCGAGAGCTGAACCGGGTCGTCCGGATCGATCTCCTGTGCGACCTCCTCGTGTTCCTCGACGGGCTCCGAATCGTGGTCATTCCGGGCCAACCGAAGGCCGGTCATGGCTGTGGCGGTGCCGACAATCATGAACGGCACGAATGGAAGCCCCGGAACGAACGCGAGCGCGGCGACCACTCCGCCGCCCACCGTGAATGCCTTCGACTGCCGGGAGAACTCCGATGCCACATCGGAGCCGAGATCTGATGTGCCCGCTGCCCGCGTGACGATGATGCCCGATGAGATTGATATGAGCAGGGCTGGAATCTGCGACACGAGGCCGTCACCGACCGTGAGCAGGCTGTAGGTGGCTCCAGCCTCCGAGATGCTCAGACCACGCTGGATCACTCCGACCACCAAGCCGCCGACGAGGTTGATGATGGTGATGATTATGCCCGCGATCGCGTCGCCCTTGACAAACTTGGAGGCACCGTCCATCGCTCCGTAGAAGTCGGCTTCAGAAGAGATCTCCGACCGGCGCCTCGTGGCCTCCGCGTCGCTGATGATACCGGCGTTGAGATCAGCGTCGATCGCCATCTGCTTGCCCGGCATGGCATCAAGGGTGAATCTGGCTCCGACCTCAGCGACTCGGGTGGCACCGTTCGTGATCACAACGAACTGGATGACCACGAGGATCAGGAACACGACGAGCCCGACGACCACGCTTCCACCAATGACGAACCGTCCAAAGGCGGTGATGACCCCGCCAGCATCCCCCGTACCGAGGATGAGGCGCGTTGTCGACACGTTGAGGCCCAGACGAAAGAGGGTCGCCAACAACAGTAGCGACGGGAATGACGACAGATCCAGGGCACGGCGAACGTTGAGTGTCGCGAGGAGGATCAGGACCGCCGCGGCAATGTTTATGGAGAGCAGAAGATCCAACAATGCCGTCGGCAGAGGGATCACCATCATCCCCACGATCCCCACAACCGCAGCCGGCAGGATCATTGCCGCGTTATTGGACCGTGTCATCTGGGGCTCCTGGCCAGCAGTGGGCAGCCATCCGTGGTCGAACTCGGCAGCGATCCATCACTCCCACCATCAGAGTCGGACGATCGAAGCGAATCTCGCTGGGTCTTTTGAATCAGCCTTGGGCCTGTTCTCAGGCCGGCACGTCGACTCGAAGATCACCCAGCCCAAGCGCCGACTCGTCATCCGGCATGACAGGAACGCCGCCGAGAGAACGTTGGGGGCCGAGTCGCTGAACAAAGGCAAGCAGAACCGCGACTCCCTGGAACAGTTCACGTGGTATCGGCGTACCCACATCGCACACTCGGTACAGGGCACGCGCGAGGGGCTTGCACTCAATGACCGCTATCGAGCGCTCCAGACCTTGGCGACGTATGCGCAGCGCCGCCTCTCCGCGACCCTTGGCCACAACCACGGGCACGCCGTAGACGTCGTCGTACCGCAACGCGACGGCGAAGTGGGTTGGATTCACCACTATTGCGGTGGCCTCACCGGCCGACGCAAGCATCCGGTTGCGCGACATTGACCTGGCTGCTTGACGCATTCGACCCTTTACGGTTGGATCGCCATCCGCCTGCTTGGTCTCCTGCTTGATGTCTTCCTTGCTCATCTTGAGATCTCTCTCATGATTCCTCCTCTGCACCGCGTAGTCGATCGCGCTGATCACGAGACCCAGGACAGCCACAGTTCGCGTCAGTTGGATCAACCTCGACCCCAGATAGCCGAGCGAGACATCGAGGGGGAGCGCAGACTTTCCGGAAATGCCTCGTCCGACCCCCACCACCATCGGGACCGCCACCAAAGCCACCGCCGTCATTCGCAGAGCAGCCTTCATCGCCTCCCACTGACCACGGGGCGACACAAGTCGCTTGATGCCTGCCACCGGGTTCAGGCGCTCGGCCTTGGGAGCCAACGACTTCAGACTGAGCACGAATCCGGTCTGTGCCAAGGACATCGTCACGGCCAGCACCGCTGCGGCCAGGATCAGTGGGACGGTAAGAGTCAGAAGGTCGCCAACCGAACCCCTCAACTGCTGAAGCACGACTCCCCTGTCGGGCATCGCGCTGACCTCTTGCACGGCCGCCAGCCTTCTGGTCAGGATGTCGCGGGCTCTCACCATGTAAGAAGGGACAATGAAGGTGGCGATCAGAACCGATAGCCACGGCACGACATCAGGAGATCGCACCACGCGACCCTCCTTGCGTGCCTCACGCTTTCGTCGCTCCGTGGGTTTCTCGGTCTTCTGGCTCTTGTCTCCGGCCATATCAGCCGCCGACTATCACGAACGCGTCGTTGGCGAATCTGTCCACCGCATGTGGGAGCACGACCAGCGAGGCTCCCAGCAGCATCAGCATCACAAACGACTTGAGGGACAGGCCGATCATCAGAACGTTGCTCTGGGGTGCTGCTCTGGCCAGCAGCGCGAGGGTGAACTCGGTCATCATCATTGCCGCGGCGATAGGGAACGCTATCTGAACTGCCGATATGAGAAATGCCCCAAGGCCTGTCATCAACATGTCTACCAAAGCGTTGACTGACGGACCAGTTATGGGAGCAGCCTTGAATGACCTCATGAAGCCACCCACCATCAGTAGGTGACCGCCGGTCACAAACAGGATGGTGGTAGCGATCACATTGTATGCTCTTGACACAGTGGCATTCTGGCCGCCACTGATCGGGTCATATACCGCCCCCATGGAGAATCCACTGGCGAAATCAATAATTGATCCTGCGGCCTGAAACGCAGCGAACATGAGCCGCACGACGAACCCCAACACCAGTCCGATAGCGGCTTGATACGCGATGGCGACTGCTAGCGGGAGTGGATCCAGTTGGACATTGTCCGTGGGAATGGACCTAACCATCATTGCCGCGAGACTGACACCAACCGCGACGCGCACCCGGACCGGCACCAACGTTGTCCCGAAAGGTGGGGTAACAACCAACCATGCTGTCGTTCGCGCCAATGCCATCAAAAAGGCGACGATTAGTGCCGGGTCCAGGGAGCCGCCGATCAGCATGCGAGTCGACTCAGCTTGATAGAAGCTGGGGAATCATGGCGAAGATCTCATTCGTGAACGAGACCATGCTTTGCATCATCCAACTTCCCGTGAGTAGCAGAACAAGCCCAACGCTGAGAAACTTGGGCACAAATGCCAACGTGGGCTCTTGCAGCTGCGTTGCGCTCTGGATGAGACCGATCAGCAGGCCCACCGCGAGAGATGTAAGTAGCACGGGCGCGGCTAGCTTTGCGGCGGCCTCCATCGTATTGGTCGCGATCTCGAGAACGAGAGATTCATCCATACTGTCACCTATCCCACATTGAAACCATTGATGAGTGTGCTTGCTATCAATACCCAGCCATTCACGAGTACGAAGAGCAATATTTTGAACGGAAGCGATACGAAAACGGGAGGTAGCATCATCATTCCGAGCGACATGAGAACTGAACTGACAACCAAGTCGATTATGAGGAAAGGCATGAAGACCACGAATCCTATGATGAAGGCCGTCTTCAGTTCAGAGAGAATGAATGCTGGAATCAAGGTTAGTAGCGGTATATCTTCGGGGCCTTTTGGTTCTTGCACTGTTGTATCAGCGGAGATCATGAGTTTGAGTTCATCTGCACCAGTGTTGTCCATCATGAATGTCCGTAGAGGCCCGGAAGCTGCCGTGAATGCTTCGCCTTGACTGATCTCTCCGTTGAGGTATGGCTGCAGGCCTTGGTCATTCATCTCTTGAAACGTGGGAGACATTATGAAGAGGCTCAGAAATAGCGATAACCCCACAACGACTTGGTTGGGCGGAATTGTCTGAAGTCCCAAGGCATTGCGGACCAGGGATAGAACAATGACGATGCGGGTGAAGCTCGTCATGAGCACCACCAGCGATGGAGCAACCGACAGCACCGTCAGGGCAATGAGCAGGAGTATCGACTGACTCGGTATCGATCCATCGGAATTGCCCCCGAGATCAATACTCAGATTCAATGCGCCATCCCCTGAGCCCGACGGGTCCGTCTGCTGATCCGGCAAGGTCGGGGAGGGCACCGAGGGCACCGGAACGTCCACGTCGGGAACCGGTAGGTTCGGGGGCTGGGCACTCGCAGTCGCCGCCACCGAGATGGCGAACGCCAAGATCAGAAGCGCGGCCGCTCCGAATCCCAACGAACGTCGTGCAACGCGTTGAGATCCTCGGCGTGATTGACGCCTCTCTGCCGTCACCAGGTCAGCGTCGTCGAACAGACCATTCTCTCAACGCCTCGATCAGAGTCGTCCGTGTCGAATCCGGTCGGTTGAGACCGGTGCGTGAGGACATCCTGTCTTCACCTGTATGTTCATCGGGTTCGTGCGAGATCGGCGGAAGCAGGTCGGACCCTCGTGCCAACACCTCCACCCCTTGCTCCCAGGCCGCCACAAGCAATGCCTGTTCACCCACCTCTATGAGAGCGACGGTGCTCGTGCGGGTCAACTGCACCCGCCCGCGGATGGACAGCGGCGACCCCGCGTGAGCGAGTCCCAGTCGCAGTGAGCCGGCCCTGGTCTTCGCCATCCATACAAGGGCCGCTATGACGGCAAGCACCACCCCCAGCGACATCACGAGACGAACGGCCAGCCCGACCACCGATGTAGCTGCGAGGATCACAGACATTGTCATTGGAGCGTGTCAGACACTCGACCGA
>CAZDYO010000003.1:0-19759 GCA_964509555.1 uncultured Acidimicrobiales bacterium | reverse complement strand
CGACCAGAGCGACCTCGTGGTCGCCGTTGGCTTCCTGTTCGCCGACGACGTGGCCAAGGTGGCCGCCGACAACCCCGACGTGAAGTTCGCGGTGATCGACGATGCCATGCTCAACTTCGACAACGACCCGCCCACGCCCCGTGGCGACAACATCGCCGGTCTCACCTTCGCTGAGGAGCAGGGCTCCTTCCTCGTCGGTGTGGCCGCCGCTCTCAACACCAAGACCAACAAGGTCGGCTTCCTCGGTGGCGTTTCCGGCTTCGGTCTGATCGAGAAGTTCCAGGCCGGCTACGAAGCCGGCGTCCACGCTGTCGATCCCTCGATCGAGGTCGTTTCGCAGTACATCACCGAGTTCCCCGACTTTGACGGCTTCATCTCGCCTGACCGTGGCAAGGAAATCGCTGCTGCCATGTACGAGAGCGGCGCCGACATCGTCTACGCGGCAGCCGGCTCCTCCGGCGGCGGCATGTTCCAGGCTGCGAAGGAATACCGCGACGCCAACGGCGACACCGTCTGGGGCATCGGGGTCGACTCCGACCAGTACAACACCGTTGATCCGTCAGTGCGTGACACGGTCCTCACCTCGATGCTCAAGCGTGTCGACGTGGCTGTCTACCAGGCAACGCAGGCCGTGATCGACGGCACGTTCACCGCCGGCAACACTGTCTACGACCTCTCGGTCGACGGTGTCGGCTACTCGACCACGGGCGACTTCCTCACTGCTGATCAGATCGCCCAGATCGAGAAGTTCAAGGCCCAGATCATCGACGGCACCATCGTGGTTCCCACGGTCCCGGCCTGATCATTCAACTCACCGGCCCAGCCGGTGTGACACAGCCTCGAAATTCTGGGGCTGAATCATGACGAGACAGCGGAGTCGGGCTATCGTCCGGCTCCGCTTTCGTTTTCCCCGGAGCTATCCCACATGGCCAACGCAATCGAGCTGATCGGAATCACCAAGCGATTCCCCGGCGTCATCGCCAACGACAACGTGAACCTCGCAGTCGAGAAGGGCGAGATCCACGCCGTGTGCGGCGAGAACGGTGCCGGCAAGTCCACGTTGATGAAGATCCTCTACGGCATGCAGCCACCCGACGAGGGGCAGATCCTGGTCAACGACGAGGCCGTGACTCTCACGTCTCCCTCCGATGCCATTGACCTCGGTATCGGCATGGTCCACCAGCACTTCATGCTCGCCGACCAGCTGACCGTGATGGAGAACGTGATACTGGGTTCCGAACCCATGAAGCATGGTCTGATCGATTTCGACGGCGCCCGGACCCATCTGACGGAGGTTGCCCAGTCCTACGGACTGTCGATCGATCCCGATGATCTCGTCGAGTCGCTCGAAGTGGGCGAACGGCAGCGGGTCGAGATCATCAAGGTCCTGTATCGGGGCGCTGAAGTGCTCATTCTCGACGAACCCACGGCTGTGCTGGTTCCCCAGGAAGTCGAGGAACTGTTCAACAACATGCGTGATCTCAAGGCGGGCGGGGCCTCGATCATCTTCATCGACCACAAGCTCGATGAAGTGCTCGAGATCGCCGACACCATCACCGTGATCCGCCAGGGCCACACCGTGGCCACGGTCAAGCCGGACGATGTCACGGCCCACGAACTGGCCGAGCTGATGGTGGGTTCCGAGCTTCCATCCCCCCAGACCACCGCTTCCACCGTCACCGACGATGTCACTCTCGAAGTCGAGGATCTCACCGTGCTCGACGCCGACGACCGGGCGGTCGTCGACAATGTTTCGCTGAGGGTGAGGCGAGGCGAGATCCTCGGGATCGCCGGGGTTGAAGGCAACGGCCAAACCGAACTCATCAATGCCATCACGGGAACCGAACCCCAGGCGAGTGGCACTCTCACCCTGCTGGGGGTCGACATCACCCGTGCGGGCGTCGGCAGCCGTCGAGAGGCCGGATTGGCCTATGTACCCATGGATCGCCATCAGGAAGGGCTGCTTCTCGAGGCCCCCCTGTGGGAGAACACCGCTCTTGGCCACCACACCCGACCGCCATTCGCCAAGGGGATCTGGTTCGACCGCGACGGCGCCAGGCAGCGCACCGAGGAGATCCGCCGGGATTTCGATGTGCGCACCCCCAACGTTGAGGTGTCGGCCCACGCCCTGTCCGGTGGGAACCAGCAGAAGCTGATCATCGGCAAGGAGATGTCGAGCGATCCGAAGCTGCTCATAGCCGCCCACCCAACCCGCGGCATCGACGTTGGCGCCCAGGCCGCGGTGTGGCAGGACATCCGTGATGCCAGGGCCAAGGGGCTGGCCACGCTGCTCGTCTCCGCCGATCTCGACGAGCTGATCGGCTTGTCCGACACCATCGTGGTGATGCTCCGGGGCCGGCTGGTGGCCACCCTCGATCCCGCAACCATCACCCCTCGAGATCTCGGCGCCTACATGACCGGAGTTGCGGTCGCCCAGGAGGCCTCATGAACAATCCCACCCTTCGTCGGATAGCCCTGGCGCTCGCCGCCCCCGCATTGGCGGTGATCGTGGCGGTGATCGTGTCGTCGATCGTGCTCATCATCTCCGGGAGCAACCCGATCGATGCCTACCACGACATGTTCACCAACGCGTTGAAGCTCGAGACATCCATCGACATTCTCAACCGGGCCACTCCGTTCTACATCTCCGGGGTGGCGGCGGCCATCGGATTCCGCATGAACCTTTTCAACATCGGGGTCGAGGGCCAATACCTGTTGGCCGCCTTCTTTGCCTCGGTTGTGGGCGGGGCCGTCAACCTTCCCCCGGTGCTCCACGTGACCCTCGTACTGTTGGTGGCCATGGCCGTGGGTGCCTCCTGGTCGGGGCTCGCAGGTGTCTTGAAGGTCACCCGGGGTGTCAACGAGGTGATCTCCACGATCATGCTCAACTTCATAGCCACCGGCGGGATCATTGCCGGTCTGATCGTGGTCTGGCAGGACAACACCGGTCAGGTCAATTCCGGCACCACCCCGCTTCCCAAGTCGGGCCGCATGCCTGATCTCAACTCGTGGGTCGAGGTGTTCACCCGCGATATCGGCAAGGGGCGCCACCTCACCGGTGTGTTGCTCCTGGCCATCGCGGTCGGGGTCGCCTACCACCTGTTCATAAACCGATCCCGCATGGGATACGAATTCCGGGCCAGCGGTTACAACCCGTTCGCAGCCCGGGCCGGCGGCATCGCCCCCAAGAAGATGGTTCTCTCGGCCATGGTTCTCTCCGGAGCCATCGCCGGTTTGGTCGGCATGGTGGAGGTGCTCAGCGACAACTACCGGTACGACCAATCGTTCGTGAGAGGTCTCGGATTCCAGGGCATCGCCGTGGCCCTGCTCGGCCGGAACAAGCCGGCTGGTATCGCCGTGGCCGCATTGCTGTTCGGTTTCCTCGACGCATCCAGGGGCCCGCTGCAAGCGAGCGGATCAGCCTCCACCGAGATCGTCGTCATCATGCAGGCCACGATCCTCCTCGCGGCGGTGGTCGCCTACGAGGTCGTCAGCCGGGCTCGACAAAAGAACGAGGCCAGCACAGCCGCCGCGCTGCTGGCAGGGAGCCAATCATGACCGCGACCACCACCAACAGCGCCCCGGCCAACCTCTACGTTCGCCTCCAGAACATGCCCACTCCCGTGCGCTGGATGCTGCTCGCGGCCGCCGGCATGTTCGCACTCACATCCGTGGCCCACTTCGGCAAGGGCGACCCGGCGCTACTCACCAGCGGCAGTGCTTCGGGGGCCATGGTTCGGTGGGCGGCACCGATCCTGCTGGCCGGCCTCGGTGGTTTGTTCGCCGAGCGCGCCGGCATCGTCAACATCGGCCTCGAGGGCATGATGGTGCTCGGCACATGGGGCGCAGCATGGGGTGGCATCAACTACGGGCCCTGGTGGGGCCTGGTCATCGGTGCCGGCTTCGGTGCCCTAGGTGGGCTACTCCACGCCATCGCCACCGTCAGCTTCGGAGTCGACCACATCATTTCCGGTGTGGCCATAAACATTCTTGCCCCGGGGGTCACCCGGTACCTGTCGGATCAGATCTTCACCAACTACGACGGCGGCTCGATCTCTCAGTCGCCGGGGGCCGGCCATCTGGCCAAGTTCAACGTGCCGTTCATCTCGGGAGGCGACTACTTCTTTGGTTGGAAGGCGCCCAACACGCTCGGGTGGATCGACAAGAAGGACTGGTTCTTCGTATCCGATGTGGCCGCGATCATCCGGGGGATGTTCGTCCAGATCACCTGGTTCACCGTTCTCGTATACCTCCTGGTACCGCTCTCGGGCTTCGTTCTCTGGCGAACCCGCTTCGGGCTCCGGGTACGGATCTGTGGCGAGAGACCCGGAGCGGGAGAATCGCTCGGGGTCAACATCTACTTCCACAAGTACATGGCGGTGATCATCAGCGGTGCCTTCGCGGGCCTCGCCGGAGCGTTCATCGTCCTGGAGCTCACCGGCTTCTACCGGCAGGGGCAGACCACCAGCCGGGGCTTCATCGGCTTGGCTGCGCTGATCTTCGGCAATTGGCGTCCCGGCGGGATCCTGGCCGGGGCCATGGTGTTCGGCTACCCGTTCGGACTCGCGTTGCGAGACCTGGGGGGCGATGCCACCCACAACCTCCTTCTCGTGATCGCCGTGGCTCTCTTCCTCGTGGTGATCTGGGCCGCGCGCCGCGGCAAGCAAACCGACGCCCTGCTTGCGGGAGGTCTTGGCGGAGCCACGCTCATCTGGTACATCCTCAGTACCACCGCGCCCAAATGGTTACCCAACACCATGCCGTATGTGATGGTGTTGCTCACCCTCATATTCCTGAGCCAGCATCTGCGGATGCCGGCCGCCGACGGCCAGATCTACCGCAAGGACGAGACCTGACCTTGGCCGTGCTCAGCGACTCCCAGCTCACCGACTGGAGCCGCGACGGGTTCTTGGTGTTGCCGGGTTTCGTGCCGCTCGACTCGTGCGGGGAGCTGCGCGCTCATGCTGTGTCGCTGCTCAATGAGGCCGACCCCGAGTTGGGTGGCGCCCTCACCGTGTTCTCCACCACAGATCAGAGCCATGCCCAGGATGAGTGGTTTCTCACATCGGGCGACAAGATCAGATGGTTCCTCGAGGATGGAGTGGTACGCGAGGGAGCCCTCGACCGCCCCCTACCGTTGGCGGTCAACAAGCTGGGTCATGCCATGCACGATCTGGATCCGGTGTTCGATCGTTTCTCACGCACGCCCGAGCTGGCCGACCTCGCCAACGATCTGGGGTTCGCCGATCCTCGACTCCTGCAGTCGATGTACATCTTCAAGCAACCCGGAATCGGTGGCGAGGTCACCTGTCACTGCGACCACACATTTCTCTGGACCGAGCCTATGAGCGTGGTCGGTTTCTGGTTCGCCATCGAAGATGCCACCATCGACAATGGTTGCCTGTGGGCCGTACCCGGTGGCCACGCTGGACCGGTCAGATCACGGTTCCGACGGCGGGGTGCCGGAACCGTCACCGATCTTCTCGACCCCACACCATGGCCCACCGACGATCTGGTGCCCCTGGAGGTCGAGGCCGGCACCCTGATCGTTCTTCACGGCCTGCTTCCCCATTGGAGCGGCGCCAATACCTCGGCCACGAGCCGCCACGCCTACACACTCCATGTGATCGAGGGCGGTGCCGAGTATCCGGCCGACAATTGGCTTCAAAGGCCGGCCGACATGCCCATGAGCGGCTTTCGATCCTGACTCGGTGGTGTCGGTCGGGGTGATGCCAGGCTCAGGCGTCGAATCCCATTGAGTGGGCGGCCAGGGTGAGTTGGTGATCGAAGAACGCGTCGCGATCGGTGATGACGGTCTCGAAGTGGCCGAACAGTTCAAGCGAGATAAGCCCGAAGAGTTGTGACCACAGACCGATGCCCAGTGCGGTGACCCTGGGTGGGAGCCCCGGCACGATCGCATCCATCTCCGCCGCGGTTTGGCCGGAGGGCTCCGGAAGGTCGAGTTGAGCGATGGTCGGTGCCGCTTCGGCAAGGATTCCCAGGAGCACGTCGGTGATTCTGGTTGCCGATGTCGCCGTTTCGGATGGCGCCACGTAGCCCGGCACCGGACTGCCGTAGACCAGTGCGTATTCGTGGGGGTTGTCGAGCGCCCACCGTCTCACCGCGTGGGCGACGCCTCGCCAACGTCTCTCGGGCGGACTCCCGGCCAGGCTGACGTTGGCTTCTTCGGCCACATGCCCGACGGCGTCGAATGCGTCGATTATCAGGGCGGTGAGAAGCGCGTCGCGGCTGGGAAAGTATCGGTATATGGCCGACGATGCCATGCCGAGATCTCGCGACACGGCCCGTAGTGAGAGACCCGATGCGCCGACATCGGCCACCTGTCGACGGGCCGAGGTCTTTATCTCGGCGGTGATCTCAGCTCGGGCCCGAGCCCGGGCTGTTGCCGGCATGGATGATGACATGCCCCCATTGTGCACTAATTGGAGAGCACTGGCAACAAATGTGAGCACTGCTCTTGACAAGATCCACCCGAATTGCTTTACTCCTTGCGAGAGCACTGCTCTCGTTTCGTATCATTGATCCCAAGGAATGAAATGTCAACCACCAACAATCCCTCCCAACTCTCCAAGCACGTGGTCATCGGGTCCGGCGCAGTGGGCAGTTCCACCGCACTTGTGCTGGCCGAACGGGGACACGAGGTCGTGGTGGTCACCCGGTCCGGCAACGGACCGTCGCACCCCGCCATTCGCCTGACGAAGGCCGACGCGTCGATCCCCGAGACTCTCATACCCATCGTCACCGGCGCGGCCTCGGTCATCAACTGTGCCAATCCCCCGTACAACCGATGGACCACCGATTGGCCTCCCCTGGCCGCCTCGATCCTGTCGGCCGCCGAGTCCGCCGATGCCGTGCTCGTGACCATGAGCAACCTCTACGGCTACGGAGAACCGACCGCACCGATGACCGAGGACCACGCACTCGCCGCCACCAGCCGCAAGGGACGTATCCGGGCCATGATGTGGACGGACGCGTTGGCCGCCCACACGGCCGGCCGCGTGAGAGCAACCGAAGCCCGGGCATCAGACTTCATCGGCGCCGAAGTTGGCGACAGCGGCCACATGGGCAGCCGGGTGGTCGACCGCATTCGAGCAGGGAAACCGGTGTCCGTGATCGGATCACCCGACGAGCCCCACAGCTGGACGGCGATCAGTGACGTCGCCGAGACACTGGCGGCGCTGGCAACCGACGAACGGGCCTGGGGCCGGCCCTGGCACGTGCCGACCGCCCCGCCGGTCACCCAACGGCGGATGGTCGAGATGCTCTGTGACGCGGCCGGTCGTGAGCACATCAAGGTGAGAGCCACGCCACGAGTCGCCCTTCGTCTCGCCGGGCTCGCATCTCCCTTGATCAGAGAACTGATCGAGGTCTCCTACCAGTTCGAACGGCCATTCGTGATCGACTCGACCTCGGCCACCCGGACATTCGGAATCGAAGCGACACCGCTTCGAACCAGCGTCAGCGCGGCAATCCCGGGCGCCCCGGCTGAATCGAACGCACGATGATGGCACTAGTCTCAGTGAATGAGCATCGCCATTCATGCGCCCGATGTCGGCCCACCGGACTTCGAACGGATCCGCAGAGCACCAAAGGTTGTGCTCCACGATCATCTCGACGGGGGCCTGCGGGCATCCACGATCATCGAGCTCGCTGAGCAGACCGGCTATCACGACCTGCCGAGCTCTGATCCCGACGAACTCACCGAGTGGATGCAGCGCGGTGCCAACCGCAAGAACCTCGCTCTCTACCTCGAGACATTCGATCACACGGTCGGGGTCATGCAGACCACCGAAGCACTTGTGAGGGTGGCCCGCGAATGTGCAGAGGACCTGGCCGCCGACGGGGTGGTCTACGCCGAGGTTAGGTTCGCCCCGGAGCTTCACACCACGCGCGGGCTCACCCTCGACGACGCCATCGAGGCCGTCATAGAGGGCTTCAGGCTGGGCTCCGACGGCACCTCACTCACCATTCGCATCATCTGCTCGGCGTTGCGCCATCTCAATCAGAGCTTCGACGTGGCCATGGCTGCCGTCAGGTGGCGCGACCAGGGGGTGGTCGGATTCGACATCGCCGGCCCGGAGGACGGCTTCCCCCCCGACGATCACCTCCTGGCGTTCCAGTACTGCCAACGCGAGAATTTCCACATCACCATTCACGCCGGCGAGGCCTACGGCCCCAAGTCGATCTGGAAAGCCATCCAATACTGCGGCGCCGAACGTCTCGGTCACGGCATCCGGATCATCGAGGATTTCCACGAACGCGGCGAGGACGAGCGCACCCTGGGCCGCCTGGCCGACTTCATACGCGATCGACGCGTGCCCTTGGAAATCTGCCCGACATCCAACATCAACACCGGTGTCTGCGACGAAATCAGGGATCACCCGATCGACGAACTGATCCGGCTGCGGTTCAGAGTCACGGTCAACACCGACAACCGGCTCATGTCCAACGTGTCGATGACCTCGGAGATGACCGCGTTGGCCGAGGCATTCGATTACGGCTGGGACACCCTTCGTTGGTTGTCGGTCAACGCAATGAAGTCGAGCTTCCTGCCATTCCGCGAGCGTCTCCAGATCATCGAGCATCTGATAAAACCCGGATACGCCCCACTCGAGGCGTGGCAATCCGAACCACCCCTGTAGGAGCGGCGTGAAACGAACAACACCACTGGCGGGAGCGATCTTGGTCGCGTTCGCCCTCACCGCAGCAGCCTGCTCCGGTTCATCGCCTCTCGACGCGTACCGGACCACCTCCACCTCCACCACCACGAGCACCCCGGCCGCCGCTGCGACCACCTCCACCACCTCAGGTCCAACCCAGGGCCAGTACTCGATCCCCGTCGTCGACGCGCCCGGCCCTGACCCCACCCCGCTGCCGACCGATCCCGACCTGCGGCTCGGCCAACTCGACAACGGCCTCACCTACTATCTCCGCTCCAACAAGACGCCGGGCGGCTCGGTGTCGCTCCGGTTGGTGGTGAATGCCGGTTCCGCCCAGCAGGAACAGCCCGACGGAGGCACGGCACACTTTCTCGAACACATGATGTTCAACGGCACCCGGGAGTTTCCCGGAAACGAGCTCACAGCGGCTCTGGCCAAGCTCGGGATCCAGTTCGGCGCCGACACCAACGCGTACACGAGCTACGACGAAACCGTCTACATGCTCGCGGCCGAAACCAGCAATTCCGAGGCGGTCTCGACCGCCTTCGATGTGCTGGCCCAATGGGCTTCGGCCGCCACCCTCGAACCAGCTGACGTCACCGCCGAGATCGGGGTGGTACGAGACGAGATGAGGCAGGGTCGGGAGTCAACCGACGGGATGATCCAGACCGAGTTCGAAAACATGTACACCGCCAACTCAAGCTACGACGGCTACGCCACCATCGGGTCCCCCGGCCCGGTCGAGTCAATGACCGCTCCCCCACTGCGCGCCTTCTACGACCGCTGGTACCGACCCGACAACATGGCGGTCGTGGTCGTGGGCGACATGCCCCTCGATGCGATGGAGAAGGCGGTCACCGAGCGCTTCGCGGCCATGCAACCCCGAGGGGCCGACGCACCGACCCACAACGACTACGAAGTCAGCATCAACCCCGAACCACAGGGACGGGTGGTCACCAACCCCGACAACGTGGTCGACAACATCTCGGTCGACATCCAGATGCAGCCATGGGATCTCGCCACCGTGGGCGGTGAGCGACTGGCTCTCATCGAGCAGATGATGGCCTCAATGCTCGACACCCGCCTGGCGAGCGGGTTCCAATCGGGCGACCTCCACACCTCCACCTCCCCGTCGATGGGTCCGTTCGCGGTCAATCGCGGCCTGCAGTACATCGGCACCAACATTCAAGGTGACGACCCGGAGCTGGCCCTCGGTGACCTGATCGCCATCTGGAAGGGAGCAGCCCTCAGTGGTTTCACCGCCGACGAGTTCTCCCGGGCCGTCGACGAGACCCTCACCGCCCTCGACGACACCCTTCAGGCGTCCCAGTCACGGCAGGACTTCCGCCTGGCCTCCAGCTACGTCAGCCACTTTCTCGAGGGCGCCGACATAGACGCCGTCGAATCGATGGTCTCCAGAGAGACCGACATGGTCCGGTCCATCACCCGCGAGGAGGTCACCAACCACTGGCGATGGGTGTTGCAGACCAGCGGACCCATCATCGCGGCGGTCGGGGCCGACCCATCCACGCTGCCCACTGCCGAGAGGCTCGTTGAGATCGCCAGGGACACCCCTCCCTCAACCGATGGCCCCACCACCCCGGAGGCGCCCATCGAGGCCCTCATGACCCCGCCAGAGCCGTCTGAGGTGACCGACACCAGCTCGAGCAGGACCGCCGACGGATCCATCGTCGAATGGGATCTCCCGAACGGTGCGAGAGTGGTGTTCCAACAAAGCGCCATCGAGAGCGGCACCGTCCGACTCACCACCTCGTCCGACGGCGGATGGTCACAGATGCCCACCGGCTCCGGAGCCCTCACCAGCCTGATAACGGATTCCATCGGAGGAAGCGGGCTGGGCGAGTTCACCAAGACCCAACTCGACGACTACCTGAGCAACATCACGGCCACGGTGTTTCCCTACCTAGCGGCCACCTCGGAGGGCTTCGTCGGCTCGTCGTCCACCGACGACATCGAGGTCATGTTCCAGATTCTCAACCTGTTGATCACCGCAGCACGCGTCGACGACCCGGCCTTCCGTCAGGCCCGCACCTTCGCGAGCAACACCATCGCCGCATCGACCCTCGACCCACAGTTCCGGGCGGGCATCGCCATGAACGACGCCCGCACATCGGGGAGCCCCGATTGGGTGCTCGTGCCCACTGAGGAACAACTGGCGGGCCTGGATCCGGGGAGCGTTCTCGATCTCTACAACTCGCGCCTCGGGAAACTCGATCAGCCGATCGTGGCCATCGTCGGAGACGCCGACCCCGCGGTGGTGGAGGACCTGGCCCGGCGTTACATCGGCTCGATCCCTGCCGGCCCCCACGACACCTGGGTCGACCTGATGCCCCCGATGCCCGCAGGCATCACCTCCCGGGTGATCGACCTTCCGGACGGGGTCAACACCGGTGGGGTCGACATGCTCATGTCGACCCCCGTCGACGTGACCGCACGTCTCGACGTGGTCGCCACCGTGTTCGAGACCATTCTGAGCGCCCGGATCATCGACACAATCCGAGAGAAGCTCGGCGCCTCGTACGGCGGATCGGCCACGGTTTCCGTCGCCTACGCTCCGGCGCAGCGAATCGACGCCTCCATCAACATCGATGGCGACCCCACCAGGGTCGACGAGATCCGCCAGGTCTTGCTGGAGCAAATTGCCGACCTGGCGGCCAACGGCCCCACCGCAGACGAGTTCGATCAGGCTGTGAGCGTTGTTGAAAGCGACTACCACTTCGTCAACAACGGCCTCTTCGCCGACGCCATCATCGACACTCGCAGGTTCCCGGACGAGACCATCCTCACCGCCGACAACCGGCTCGGTCTGCTCGCACGGGTCAGACCCGCCGACATCGGCGGAATGGCACGATTCGCCCTGCCGCCCACCAGGCGCATCGAGATCATCCGCACCGTTTCGTGACCCCTCGACGCGGCACCCCGCGTCGAGGTGTCGATCATCGATTCAGCGTGGCATGATCCTGCTGTGCATACCACCGTCATTCAGCATCCATTGGCCGCCGACCGACTCACCAGGCTTCGTCAGCGCGGCACCCAGCGTCGCGATTTCCGCAAGGCGCTCGATGATCTGAGCGCCTTTCTGGTCTACGAGGCCACCAGGCACCAGGCCACCACCGTCAAGGACATCGACACCCCGATGGGCCCCACCACCGGTGTCGACCTCACCAACATTCCTGTCCTCGTGCCGGTGATGCGGGCCGGTCTCGGGATGCTCGACGCCGCGCTTGAGATGCTGCCCGATGCCCGTACCGGGTTCGTCGGGCTCAAACGCGACGAGGAAACACTCCTTCCCCATGCCTACGTGAACACCGTTCCCGACCAGTTGGAGGGGCGCCCGGTGATGGTTCTCGATCCCATGCTCGCCACCGGCGGCTCCTGTATCCACACCTGCCGGATTCTTCGCGAATCCGGCGCCGGCAATGTCACGGTGGTGTGTGTGCTCGCCGCACCCGAAGGTGTCGAGGCACTGGCCGAGTCTGGAACCGCCGACGATCTGTTCACTGCATCGATCGATGAGAAGCTCAACGAGATCGGATTCATCGTTCCCGGTCTCGGCGATGCCGGCGATCGCCAATTCGGTCTCAACTGACATGATCCAATGAGCGCCGGGGAGATGGTCGGGGGCAACGCATTCGCGGTCGGTCCCGGTTCCCGCCCGGAGATGCACAATGCGCTCGCTGCGGCCGTGGTGTCGGCGGGAGGCGAGATCGTTGCTTTCGAAGACGCCGAAGCACTGATTTGGGACGATCCCGGGGCCGCCGACGATTTTCCCGAGATCATTCGGGCATGTCCGAACGTGAAATGGGTGCAGCTCCCGTGGGCCGGGATCGAGCCGTCCTTCCCCATCTCGACCATCTCCACGTCTGGACATCGGGCAAGGATGTCTACTCACGCCCGGTCGCCGAATGGATCGTCACGGCCCTGCTCACCGCGTTCAGGGATTTCCATCTGTTCATCGGGGCCCGCAGCTGGCCGCGCCAGTCGGGCCGGAACCTTCTCGGATCGTCGATAACCGTGGTCGGGGCCGGTGGGATCACAACCTCGCTCATCGACCTGCTCCGGCCGTGGGATGTCGACATCACCATCGTGCGTCGACGCGACCTCCCGTTCGAGGGAGCCCACCGAACTCTGCCCAGCGACCGACTCACCGATGCCGTGTCCGACGCCGACGCCGTTGTCGTCGCGGCTGCGCTGACCGACGCAACCCGTGGGATCATCAACCAGCAGGTGTTCGAGGCGATGCGCCCCGACTCGTGGCTGATCAACGTGGCTCGTGGTGCCCACGTGGTGGTACCCGATCTCGAGGCCGCACTGCGCCGCGGATCGATCGCCGGGGCCGTACTCGATGTGACCGACCCCGAGCCCCTGCCCGACCGGCATCCTCTCTGGGGCCTCGACAACTGCATCATCACCCCCCACGTCGGCAACACCCCCGAGATGGGTCTCCCCCTGCTCGCCGAACGGGTGGCGACCAACACCCGGAACTGGCTGAGTGGACTTCCGTTGGCCGGAGTCGTCGATGTCGACGCTGGCTACTAGCCTCTGGCGGCCATGCTCGATCACGTGTTCACAGACGCAATAGGAGCTCTGCGGGATGCCTTCGAACTCGCGCTTCTCGAGCGACAGGCCTTTGAGGAACACTTCCAGACCGATGTCCTGCTGGGTGATGTCACCTGGCAGACCTCATACGGCCTGCCCGGCGAGGGCCTGCCCCCCCGAGTGCAGGCCGACATCACGTGCATATGGCCCACCTGGTCGCAGACCGCCTACCGCAGTTGGTATGTCGAAGAAGAGTTGGGCGAAACACCGAAGATAGAGATCGAGATCGTGTTTCGCCTTCAGCGACTCGGCAACGCCCCCGACCCCAGGGTGGTGCTCGATGCCCTGCCAAGCCGGAGCCCGAAACTGGGCGGGGACCGCCTCGTGCGTAGCGGCCCGACCATCGAGTCGATCCACAGCCACGATCTCACCGAGTGCGAATACGCCATAGAGATCTCCTACGACGGTGTCTACGAACTCGACGAGTCCTGCTTGGCCGACGGTTCGGCTCTCGACGCCCACTTCGGCAGCCTCGGCGGTTGGATCGCCTCCACGCTGGTGAGAGCCGGAGACCTCGACCTGCTCTACATGCCGCCAGCCGACGAAGCCACCGGCTGACACACCGGCCGGCCGACCCACCCGCTCACGCAAGGCCCCGACGCACCTCGAGAAGGTCGTCGAATTCGGGCTCGCGCCCCTCCGCCTTGGCGGTGAAGGTTTCCATCATGTCGGCGGGCTGGAACATTCCGGTCTGCCATGCGGCTATGTAGCGGAGCGAATCCGCCACCGAGTGATCGCGGGTGTAGTTGATCATCTCCTTGGTGCCGTGGATCGCCAGCGGTGACTTCGAGGCGATCTCGGCGGCGATCCGGTGTACGCCCTCGAGCATCGAGGCGTGATCGTCGAACACCTCGTTGACGAGTCCGATCTCGGCGGCCCGGGCAGCCGGCATGCGCCGTCCCGTGTAGGCCAACTCGCGGACGATCCCTTCGGGCACCAGCTTCGGTAGACGCTGCAGGGTGCCGACGTCGGCGGTCATGCCGATGCTGATCTCCTGAATGCAGAACCACGCGTCGGCGGTTGCGTACCGACAATCGGCAGCCGTGACCATGTCGACGGCGCCACCCACGCAGCCACCCTGGATGGCGGCGAGCACCGGCATTCGAGCCTCCTCCAGCACCGAAAAGGTGTCCTGGAGGTGCAACACGTTGAGCCGAAGGTTGGCCCGCTGACGCCCGACCTCACCGTCGGAATCAAGGGTGCTGCCGCCGGTGAAGACCGACAGGTCCATGCCCGCCGAGAAGTGCTTGCCGGTCGACGAGATGACGAGAACCCGAATTCTCCCGGAATCGGACAGGGCCCTCACCGCTTCGGGCAACTCCGACCAGAACTCGGGAATCATCGAGTTGTAGGCATCGGGTCGCGAGAGCTTCAGGTGGCCCACCCCGTCGGAGTCCTCGATTTCGAAACACGTGTATTCCATTGATCAAGCTCCTGTGTGGGTGTTGGTGTCGTCAGCGGGTCAAACCGGCGAGACTCTGTCTCGGCCGGGCGCCAATGTGGGATATCACCTCGGCGGCCGCCAGCCCTCCGAGCACGGCACACCGCTCGAGATCGGCGCCGTGGGAGATCCCGTAGAGGAATCCGGAGGCGTAGAGATCGCCGGCCCCGGTGGCATCGACGACCCGCTCAACCTCTGCGGCGGCCACCGGAATGGTCTCATCGCCGGCCACGACCACCGAACCGTTGGCCGAGCGGGTCAGTGCCGAGACCTCGACCAGCTCCCGGATCCGATCCGACGCCGATCGAAAGTCGTCGGTTTCGAACAACGAACAGATCTCGGCTTCGTTCGCGAACACGATGTCGACCTTGTCTGCCAGCAGATCCAGCCACTCGGATCGGTGTCGGTCGACACAAAACGAGTCTGACAAGGTGAGCGACACCTTACGATTGGCCACATGGGCGATGTCCATTGCTTGGCTCATGGCTGCCTTGGCCACCTCGGCATCCCAGAGATACCCCTCGCAGTATGTGACCGCGGCCGACGCCACCACCTCTTCGTCTATGTCCGCGGGCGAGAGATCGACCGACTTGCCGAGAAACGTGTTCATCGTTCGTTCGGCATCGGGAGTCACCTGGATCAGGCAGCGGGCGGTTGGTGGCCCATCGAGCCCCGGGGGGACGTCGTAGGCCACGCCGGCCGCCCGGAGATCATGGATGAACACTTCGCCGAGCTGGTCGTTGCGTACCTTGCCCAGGTAGGCGGCACTTCCTCCCATGCTGACCAGGCCGACCACGGTGTTCGCCGCCGAACCGCCTGAGCTCTCAATACCGGGAGGCATGATGTCGTAGAGGGACGTGGCCCGCTCGGCGTCGATGAGGGTCATGGCCCCCTTGATCAGATCATGGCCGACGATGAACTCCTCGGGCACGGTGGCGATCACGTCGACAATGGCATTCCCGACGCCGACCACATCAATTGACGGCTCCACGGCGCAACTCCCGTTCACGTTCACGGACGCGGGGACCCTAGCGCTGTCGGAGCGGGATCAGGGATCCGGCCACCTCTGATTCAGGCGGCGCGACTCCCGCTGCGACCGGCTGCGATCGCCTCGGCGAACAACTCGTCGTCTATGTCGAATTCCGACTCGGGCCAGTCGTACTGGTCCACTGAATCGTGTCCATTGTCGAACAACTCACGACCTCTCATGGGCACGCCCCCCTTTTGAACCGTCGAATTTGCTTCTTCCGACTTCCATCGAACATCAATTTTGTGTTACACGGGTGTCATTAGCTTTACGTTCCCGTGTCAATGAGGGCCGAATCGCCCCGACGCGGCGAATAGCGGGCCGGTATCGAACGCTAACCTGCCTCGACACCCCCCCCACCAGCGAGCCACACCATGACCACAGAATCCTCGTCCACTGACCCTCGCCTGCCCGGCAGCGTGATCCCGCGCCACTACACGATCGAACTGCAGCCGGACATACCGTCGGCAACATTCAGCGGTCGGGTGTCGATCGACATCGAGATCTCGGCGAACACCAACGAGGTCGTCCTGAACTCCGCTGATCTCGACATTCTGGAGATCGCCCTCACGGTCGACGGCGGGGAGATCGCCACCGAATCTCGGCTCGACGATGCCACGGAGAGGCTTCACATCGCGCCCGAATCGAGGCTGTCGCCGGGTCCCGCCAACCTGACGATCACCTTCAACGGCACCCTCAACGACATGCTCAAGGGGTTCTACCGGTCCACGTTCACCGATGAGTCGGGCCACGAGCAGGTGATCGCCACCACCCAGTTCCAGTCGACTGACGCACGGCGGGCCTTCCCCTGCTGGGACGAACCCGACTACAAGGCCACGTTCCGGTCCACGCTCGTGGTCGACCCCGCACATCTTGCCGTGTCCAACACCGGGGTGACCTCCGACACCATTGATCCCGATGGCCGTCGAAGAGTCGA
Source organism: uncultured Acidimicrobiales bacterium (assembly GCA_964509555.1). Lineage (GTDB taxonomy): Bacteria > Actinomycetota > Acidimicrobiia > Acidimicrobiales > Aldehydirespiratoraceae > SZUA-87. Next base: position 3,053 of record CAZDYO010000003.1, on the reverse strand, counting down.
GTTCGCACCGACCATGCTCATGTCCACGTACCTCGTCGCCTATGTGGTCGGACCCCTCGAGGCCACCGAAGCGGTCGATGTGGGCGGAGTGCCCGTTCGAGTCGTCCACCGGCCCGGGCAGGGCCATCTCACCGAGTTCGCTCTGGACGTGGCTGAGCACGCACTCGGCTACTACGAGGACTACTACGGCATTCCGTACCCGTCCGACAAGCTCGACCTTCTGGCGATTCCGGATTTCGCGTTCGGGGCCATGGAGAACCTGGGATGCGTCACGTTCCGCGAGGTGCTGCTCCTCGTCGATCCGGACGGGGCCAGCCAGCCCGAACTGCAGCGAGTGGCCGACGTGATCAATCACGAACTGGCCCACATGTGGTTCGGCGATCTGGTCACCATGAAGTGGTGGGAGGGAATCTGGCTCAACGAGGCGTTCGCCACCTTCATGGAGACCGCCTGCTCCGACCATTACCGCCCCGACTGGGACGTGTGGACCACGTTCGGCCGGGCCCGGGCCGCCGCCTTCCACACCGACGCGCTCCGGACCACCCGCCCGATCGAGTATCCGGTTGTTTCGCCCGAGGACGCCGAGGGGATGTTCGACATCCTCACCTACGAAAAGGGAGCGTCGGTGGTTCGGATGCTCGAGCAGTATCTGGGGGAGGAACCCTTTCGCAGGGGCGTTCACCACTATCTGACCACTCACGCCCACTCCAACACCGAGACCGGCGACCTCTGGGCATCCCTGGAGGAGGTCACCGGCGAGCCCGTGGGGGCGGTGATGCAGAGTTGGATCTTTCAGGGCGGTCACCCGCTCGTGAGCCTGGAGAGCACTCCTCACGGGGTGGAGATCCGCCAGCGTCACTTCACCCTCGACCCCGACGCTGCCGACGACCGGCTGTGGCGGGTGCCGTTGCGGATCAAGACGGTCGACCCGTCGGGTTCGATCCGAACACGAAGCGTTCTTCTCGATGGCCCTCGCCTTCTCCTGACCGATGGCGACCGGGTCCTGTCGGCCAACGCCCAGGGCTCGGGGTTCTACCGTGTGAGTCCCTCCGCCTCGATGATGGAGGACCTCCCGCCGACAGTCGGCGATGTCCTGACGGCTCCCGAGCGGCACTCAATCGTCGACGACGCCTGGGCTCTCACGCTTGCCGGCCACGGGCAGGCATCCGACTATCTGCTGCTGACGGAGCGCTTCGCGTCCGATACCGACCTCACCGTCTGGCAGGCACTCTCGGTCGGTCTGGCCGGCCTCACACGTTTCGTCTCGGCCAACCTCGAGGACAGCCTCAGAGCACGTCTCGCCGATTTGATGAGGCCGGCGGCTCTGCGCCTGGGCACCCGACCCGCCGACAACGACACCGACCGCACGCGTGAGCTCAGGGCCACGCTGGTCCGTGCGATGGGCACCATCGGCAACGACCCCGATGTGATCTCGCAGTGCCGGAACCTGCTCGACCATCCCGACGTCACCCTCTCGGCAGCGGCGGTCCACGTGGTGGCCCACCACGGTTCCGACGACGACTTTCAACGGTTCCGCGATGCTTGGCGGAATGCAACCGATCCACAAAGCGAGCAGCGCAACCTTCGGGCGCTCGTCGACTTCCCCGACCCGGCACTGGTGAGATCCGTTCTCGACTCCACACTCACCGGTGAGGTGCGCAGCCAGGACGGTCCTTATCTGATCAGACGGGCCCTCACCAACCGGCATGCAGGCTCGGTCACCTGGGAATTCGTCGAGGAGAACTGGGACGCGATCAACGACACATTTCCCAGCAACTCCATCTCACGGATGCTCGAAGGTGTGGTGGCTCTCGACCACGAAGCCCAGGCCGCACGCGTTTCGTCGTTCCTCGAATCGCATCCAGTGCCCCAGGGCGAGATGCAGATATCCCAACACCTCGAAAGTCAGCGAATCAACGTCGCCGCCCGGGCCAGGGAGACAGAACGGTTTTCGGCATGGCTGGATTCCTGACACTCGCTCATGCCCCGACGGCTCCCAGCCGATAGCTCATCGTGGCCCTCACCCTTCCGTTCACCGCGTTACCGAATGTGGAGGTGTTCGCGGTCGATCCGTCGAGCGTCCAGTTGGCTTGGCGTTCCCTTCCCCCGGGGGTCCTCAGCGCCACCGCCGACACCATCACCACCCGCTTGGGCATCGCCGACCGTCCGGGTGTGGGTGAGATCAGGGGCCTGTCGAGTGCCACCGCTCACCACATCGAACTGCACGTCGATGGTCGTCCCGTGTCACGGCTCACGGTTCGAACCGCAGCGTCACCGCCGGGAGCGCTGATCGGCCGTGTGGCCACCATCAGCGACATGCACCTCGGCGAATCGGCGTTCGGCCTCACCAGGACCATGCGTGACCCATCCGAATCCGCGGTGCCCTACCCGCTCAGATGCACCATCGCCGCCGTGCGCGAGGCCCAGCAATGGGGTGCCGAGCTGATCGTGTTCAAGGGCGACATCACCCACACCGGGCTCCCCTCGCAGTGGGATCTGTTCGATCAGGTTCTCGACGAGGTGTCCGTCCCCGTCATGGCCGTGCCCGGAAATCACGATGTGGTGGGCGTGAAGGGATCGATCGATCATCGTCGAGCGTTGGAATCGCGGGGGATCGACAGCCTCGAGGTCCAGTGGCGGGCGTTGGGTTCCAGCCGTATCGTTGCCGTCGACACCACCATCCCGACCAAGGGGTCGGGCACACTCGAGGGTCGGCTCGGACGGGTTCTCGACGCCGTCGACTTCGACGGATCGGCTCTGGTGTTCGCGCACCATCACTTCGAACACACCCCGATCCGCTACTTCTGGCCTCCGGGTGTCGGCCAGTCGGAGACCAACGATGTGATGCGCACGCTCGCCGATGTGAACCCCGACGTTCTGGTGTCGTCGGGGCACACCCACCGGAATCGTGCCCGCACGGTGGCCGGGATGCTCGTCACCGAGGTCGGATCGGCCAAGGATCATCCCGGTGTCTGGGCGGGCTACGAGATACACGAAGCCGCGGTTCGTCAGACCGTCAGGCGGGTGGCCGAACCATCGTGTGTCGAGTGGAC
>CAZDYO010000002.1:0-19946 GCA_964509555.1 uncultured Acidimicrobiales bacterium | reverse complement strand
ATCTCCTGCCAATGTCGAACGCTCTCACCAGATTCTCGGTGACCCGCTGCCACACAAGATCGGTGATTGCCAACCGACCGTCGGGATGCTCGACCATCCCGTCGAGGGCCCCGGAGGTATCGAGGCTGCTCATGGCGGCCAGGGCGGTGCCGCGCCACGTGGCCACCAGATTGGGGCCGAGCACGTTTGCTTCTATCTCGCCGATCGGATCGAGGCGGCCACGGTCGATGGCCGAGGTGATCTGTGAATCGCCGACCACCACCCAAGCGACGGCTTCGCTGATCCTGAGGCCGTCGGGACCGCATTCGAGGTCCCATTCGGTGTCGGCCAGGCCCACGATGGTCTCGCCGAGCAACGCTGCGGCCGTGCGGTACGCGACAGGGGTTTCGATGGTCACTCCCATTCGATGGTTCCCGGCGGTTTCGAGGTGATGTCGTAGGCCACCCGGTTGATGCCTGGGACCTCGTTGATCACCCGACTGCTCATCGACTCGAGGACATCGTAGGGAATGCGGGCCCAGTCGGCGGTCATGGCGTCCTCGCTGGTGACGGCACGAATGATGATGGGGTGACCGTAGGTGCGTTCGTCGCCCATCACCCCAACCGAGCGAATGTCGGGAAGTACGGCGAACGACTGCCAGATCTCGCGTTCGAGTCCGGCCAGCCGTAGTTCTTCACGCACGATGTGATCGGCATGCTGGAGCGTGGCCACCTTGTCGGGGGTGACCTCACCGATGATCCGGACCGCCAGTCCCGGTCCGGGGAACGGCTGACGCAGCACGATCTCGTCGGGCAGACCGAGTTCGCTGCCGAGCTTGCGAACCTCGTCCTTGAACAGACTGCGCAGCGGCTCCACCAGTTCGAAATCGATGTCGTCGGGCAGGCCACCCACGTTGTGGTGGCTCTTGATGGTGGCCGCGTGTTCGTTGCCCGATTCGATCACATCGGGATACAGGGTTCCCTGCACCAAGAACTTCGCGTCGTCGACCTGGGCCTTCGCGTCCTCGAAGATGCGAATGAACAGCTCGCCTATGGCCTTGCGCTTGGCCTCGGGCTCGGTGATGCCGGCCAGCGCGGCGAAGAAGCGATCTCCGGCGTCGACCCCGATGAGGTGTATGCCCATGTGACGGCCGAAGGTTTCTATCACCTGCTCACCCTCGTTGAGCCGCATGAGCCCGGTGTCGACGAACACGCATGAGAGCTGGTCGCCGATGGCCCGGTGCACCAGCGCCGCGGCCACCGCCGAATCGACACCGCCCGACAGCGCACAGATCACCCGACCATCGCCCACCTGGGTCCGGATCAAGTCCACCGCCGACTCGACGATCGAAGCCATGGTCCAGTCGCCGTCGAGCCCGCAACCTTGGTGGATGAACTGTTCGATCACGTGTTGACCGTGGGGGGTGTGGACCACCTCGGGATGGAACTGAACACCGTAGAGACCCCACTCGTGGTGCTCGAATGCGGCCACTGGTGCGTCTGCAGTCGATGCAGTGGTGGTGACACCGGCGGGACCGTCGACGATGGCATCGAAGTGGCTCATCCACACGGTCTGTTCGGCCGGCAGCCCACCGAGCAATCGACCACCGGCCACACCATCGGAACCCGCGGACAGGTTCATCGGCGTGCGGCCGTACTCGCCCTTGTCGGTGCGTCCGACGGTGCCGCCGTTTTGTTGGGCGATCAGTTGGGCCCCGTAGCAGATGCCCAGAATGGGGATGCCCAGGTCGTAGACCTCAGGGTCGATGCTCGGGGCCCCTTCGACGTGGACCGATGCCGGACCGCCGCTGAATATCAGGCCCCGCGGGGCTCTTCGGGCGATCTCCGCAGGCGTGATGCTCGGCGGCACGATCTCGCTGTAGACCCCGGCTTCCCTGACCCTGCGGGCTATGAGTTGTGCGTATTGGGCACCGAAGTCGACCACCAGCACCGTGTCGAAACGGCCGTCGCCACCAGGGGCCGATGCCGACGCGTCGGACTTCACTGGCCGACCATTTCGGCGGTCTGGAACGCCTTGAGGTCGGTGTATCCGCATATGGCCATGGCCTTGCGCAGCGCGCCGGCGAGGTTGAGCGAACCGGAGTTGTCGTGGGCCGGACCATTGATGATCTCGGCCAATGAACCGACCGGGTCGACGGCCACACGGGCCCCCCGGGGCAGTGTGGGGTGAACCGAAGAGGGACCCCAATGCCAGCCGCGGCCGGGGGCATCGGTGGATGCTGCCAGCGGAGCCCCCAGCATCACCGCGTCGGCACCAAGCACGATGGCCTTGGCGATGTCGCCGCTGTTGCACATGCCTCCGTCGGCGATCACATGGCAGTAGACGCCGGTCTCATCGAGGTGGCGGGCCCTGGCGGCCCGGGCATCGGCGATCGCGGTGGGCTGGGGAACGCCGATCCCCAGGACACTGCTGCTCGCACAGCTTGCGCCGGTGCCTATGCCAACGAGCACGCCGGCGGCACCGGTGCGCATGAGGTGCAAGGCGGACCGGTGGCTGGCGCATCCGCCGGCCAGGACCGGCACATCGAGCGATCGGATGAAGGTCTTGAGGTTGAGGGGCTCGGTGGTCGACGAGACATGCTCGGCTGAGGTGACCAGGCTGTGGATCACCAGCAGGTCGATGTCGGCGGCCACCGCGACCGGAGTGAGTTCGACCGCCATGCGGGGGCTCACCCGGGCGGCGCATCTCACACCAGCGGACTTGATCTCGCCCAAGCGATCGGCGATCAGATCGTGATCCACCGGCGTCGTGTGAAGTTCACGGAGCCTGATCATGGCCTCCGGGGTCGGCATTTCGGCGAGTTCAGCCAGCTTGGCATGGGCATCGCCGTGGCGGGCCCAGATCCCTTCGAGGTCGAGCACACCTACCCCGCCGAGTTGGCCCATCTCCACCGCCGTGGCCGGGCTGGTGACACTGTCCATGGCCGATGCCATGAACGGCAGATCGAACCGGTAGGCGTCGATCTTCCACGAAAGATCGACGTCTTCGGGATCGCGGGTGCGGCGGCTCGGCACGATCGCGATTCGATCGAATGACGCGGCGCGGCGCGCGGCCTTGCCCAAACCGATGGTGATGTCTGTCATTGTCAGCCCCCCAGGATTGACTTGAGAAGCTGCTTGGCCACGTTTGAGTTCATCTCATAGGCCGCTTTGGCCCCGCTTTCACCAACACGCTTGACCAGCCGGCCATCGGTGACCGCGGCCAATCCGTCGAGTCCGGCGAGCAGTCGATCGCGGGTGAGGTCGGTGGCCCGGTATCCCATCTCGGTGAGCCCCCTCACAAGATCGTTGTCGGCGATCGCCGCCGGGGCCGAAGCGGCGATGATGCGCAGGGCATCCTTGGTGAGATCGGCGCTCGCGTCGACCACGTCGGCAGCCGAGCGTTCGGCCTCGGCGGATTCGAGCCACACCTTGACCTGGCGAATCAGCTCGGGGTGGGTATCGGCGGTGAATCTGATCTCGGGCACAAGTGGAGTGTAGAAGCTTCGGGCGGCGACTCTCAGGCCGGACCACCGAGGATTCGATCATCGGTGCCGGTGGCAATGGCCAACAACTGGCGAAGCATGGCCCCGGTGGCCCCCCACACCGTGTCGCCCACGAGTTCGAAGAACGTGATGGCCCGTCGACCCACCAACGCGATGGGCCACACTTCCTCACGCCAGACCTCGTCGAGCAGCAGTTCCGACAACGGCACATGAAGAATGGATTCGACCTCATCGGGTGAGGCTGTGAGGTCGGGGCGCCGGCTGGTGACGGCCACGAACGGATGTACCAGCGTGAGCGATCCGACCGTCATGAAGCTGTCGAGCTCGCCGATCCTTCGCAACCCGGTCGGGTCGATGCCGATCTCCTCGGTGGCTTCGCGCACCGCGGTGTGCCAGAGATCCGGGTCGTCCGTGTCTCTTCGCCCGCCGGGGAATGAAACCTCGTGGGCGTGATGACGCATACGGGGTGACCGCCGCGTGAGCACGACGTGGACCTCTCCGTCGTCTTCGTAGAGCACCACCAGCACAGCCGACTGTGAGGCACCAGCCGGGGCATCGCCGACCTGCCCCGCGGCACCGCGGCTTGAGAGGGCCTCCTCGATACCGGCGATGGTGACCCTCCGGGCGCATGACGCCAGTTCGGCCCAGGGCGGTGGCCCACCCATCTCTGCCCCGGCCGGCCGAGGAATCCGCTGGGGCCCGCCTCGCCCCTCCGGGGGTTTCATTCAGGAAGCGTCGTCGATCAGTGAACGCAACAGGATCGGCAGACCGCCGGTCTTGAGATTGCTCATGACACGGCCGGGTGGGGTGATGCCCTGTTCCCATTCCTCCCACTCGGCAAGCAGCTTCTTCGGATCGGGTGTGAGCTTCTCCATGACGGCGAGGCTATCCACCGGGCAGACTCTCCCGATGCACAAGGCCCCCGACCCCCGAAGAGTGACCGCCGTGTCGCTGGCCACGATGGTGGCCGCGGTGGCCCCGGTGCACCTGTTCGGCGCGTTGGCCCCGAAGATCCAGGCCGACCTTGGCTTCGGCGACACACTGCAGGGATTGGCCGTCGGCGTGTTCTTTGCCGTGGCCGCCGGTTTCTCGATCTGGGGAGGAGCACTGACCGATCGCGTCGGCCCGAGCCCTGCGCTTCGTATCGCCGCCGCGGCCACGGCCGCCGGTGGGATGGTGGCGTTGGTGTCGCCCGGCTACGCGGTGATCGTGATAGCGCTGGTGCTGGCTGCGGTGGGCAACGGCATCTCACAGCCCGGCAACAACACCTTCATTTCCGGGGGCGTGCCCGCCCACCGACGGGGGGTGGCGCTCGGGGTCAAACAGGCGGCCATCCCGGTGTCGACCGCTCTGGCCGGGCTGTCGCTGCCGATCATCGGCGAGTCGATCGGATGGCGGTGGGCCTACGTGTTCGCGATCGCTCTCGCCCTGGTGGCGTTGGTGGTGATTCCCCATGTGGAGCCCCCGGCCGAGCGCCGGACGCTCGCCCAGACCCGTTCCTTCTCGCCTTCCCGGGGCCTGAGGCTGGTGACCATCGCCTCCGGATTCGGGGCGGCGGCCGTGTCGTCGATCGGGGCCTTCCTGGTCAGATCGGCTCAGGACGCAGGCTTCTCGGTGAGCGGCGCGGGTTATGTGCAGGTCGCCGGCAGTCTGGCCCTGATAGCCACCCGGGTCGGGTGGGGCGCTCTCATGGACCGGATCGGTGTCAGCCGGTTCGCCTTCTCCGCCCTGCTCATGACGATTGGTGGGTTTGGTTTCCCGTTGTTGGCCACCGGCAACCACACGCTGATGATTCTGGGCGCGGTGCTGGCCTACGGGGCCGCTTGGTCGTGGCCCGGCGTGGTCCACCTGGGCATCGTCGAGCATCACCCCGAGGCCACGGGCGCCGCTTCAGGGATAGTGCAGGCGGGCATGTTCACCGGAGCCATGACCGGCCCGGTGCTGTTCGGCATCATCGCCGATCAGGCGAGTTTCGGATGGGCCTGGATGCTGTCGGCGGCGTTCATCGCCGTGGCCGCGGTGATGATGTCCGTCGCCACCGCCGAATTCCGACGGCAATAGCGTCGAGGCCTACCGCAGACTGTCTGCGACGGCTCGCACAACATCCACGCTGATGTCGACGCCAAAAACCACAAGCAGTCGATTTCCATCAAGAACCACCAATTCGGTGTCACCAGAGTCGGAGGTGCTAACGAGTTCTCCCCCGTTCCTATTCATCCGGGCTGCCATGAGATCACGGCTCTCATTGGTGAGGTCGAGGGCCAGGAGAGACAGATTCGCGAACGGGCCGCCGTCTGTGGGAATAGAGGCCATAATACCGCCCCGGCTGTCAAGCTTGCCGAGGTCCAGTCCCCCGGTTTCAGCATTGTTCGGGAAAAATCCCGCAGCTTCCTCGGCACTGATGTCGAGGGCAAAGAGCACCTCCAGATCTGCCGGAAGCAGATCGGAATGAGCCAAGCCGAAGTCGGCGATCATGCCGGTCACCAAGGGCTGGGCCGGGATCGTGCCTTCTACCGGTGCCGGGACGGTGAAGCTCTGCCCATCGGCGCTGCCGAAGCTGGTGTCGAACCCCGAATCGCCATATGGGTCGGAATATATCTGACTCAGGGAGTCGACGGCCGCGGCCAGATCGTCTGGGTTCACCGCTTTCAAACTGGCGATGACCGCGGTGGTGACGGTGCGAATCGGCGACACGAACCACTTGCCGTCGACCCTGTGGGTGATTACTCCGAAATCTGCGGAGTCAGCACCGGACACGGCCTGGGCCGCGATCATGAACAACCCGCCGCCGAACATGCCCAACCCGCTTTGATCATCGCACGAGTTGTATCCGGGGCCCATGTCGGGGCTGTCTGTCTCGACGATGGTGCAGCCATCGTGGATGCCGTAGGTGGTGGTGACCATGTCGCCGTTGTAGTCGGCCATGGTCACCGTGACATCGGCATCGACCTTGCCGTCGGCCAGCTTGAGATGGCCGTTGACATCCGGGCTGGTGAGGCTGGCCTCTATGGCGTCGAGCCTCACCGACGCCAATTCACCGTTGGGTGTGCTCGACAGTGAAATTGAATCGAGCGACCATTCGAATCCGTTGTCGGCCGCGGCCTGTAGGGCATCATTTGCCGCCGATTCCGCGTCTGGCAGGAACAGCGGCGCGTAGTCGTAGAGCGCGGCCATCTCTTCGGGGTCGAGCATGCCGATGACCGTGCGCGGGTCGAGCCTGAGGGCCTCTCGAATGAGTCGTTCGACGGCGGCCTCCGGAGAATCGGCCCCGATCGCCACCGGCCTGTCGGTCAGCGAGGGCATCGGCCTGTCGGCGGCGATCCGAGCGTTTTCCACCACGGAATACCACAAGCTGACATACCACCGGCCGGAGCGCTTGACCACCGCAATCGGAGAGGACGAACCAATGGGCGTGGCCACCGAATCGGAAAATGTGAGCCAGTCAGGCGGGATGTGTTCGCCGATCACAGGGCCGAGTGGGAGCTGGGACGCGTCGACCGACGCCCTGGAACTGCCGTCGTCGATGAACACCCGGGTGATGTCGGCTCGAACCGGCACCGAACGCAATTGGATGTTGTCGAATCTGAGATCGACTCCATTGAGGGCGCTCAGATCGAACTCCGGCGACAACACATTGAGCCGCACAAGCTCTTCGGAGATGGCGATACCCGCGTCGATCAACGTGGCCCTTTCGGTGGGCTCAACAACCTCGGCGGCACCAATGACATCCTCGTTGGACAGAGAGGCGAGAAGCTGCCGCACCGCCGCTTCAGGAGTGTCGGCACCACCCGAGGCGCTGCCGGCACTGATGGCCAGCATCGCGCCACCACCGGCCAGCCCCAGGGCCAGGACCACCGCCGCCAGCCTCACGAATAGGCGCCCACGGGACGAATGTGGTGTCTCGGCCACGGGATCAACCGTGATCGCGGGCCCGTCGGGGGTGTTGAAGGAATCGGAGGAATTGGTCATTTGGTGTGGGTCCGTCGTTGTGAGTGCGCCGCCACAACGATAGCCGCACAAATCGATGCCATGATCCCGGCACCACCGCTGAAATACCCGCCCCATTTGAGCACCAACGGCGACGCCTCCACGGCCGCGGCCGCCGCCAACAGAATGGGGCCGGTGCCGACCAGAGCGGCCGACGCGACAACCGGGCGTTGCCATGCCATCGCCACCACGGCCACCGCTACCGCCACGATCATCAACACGAGCGCAGCCGCCACCACCGTCTTCTGAACCCCCGACAGGAGATCAAGAGCACTCGCCGATGAGAGCACGCCGAAGATCGAACGATTCACCCGGCCGCTGGCAGCCCAAGGAGCAAGCATGGAGGCCACCGCCACCATCGCAGCAGCCAGCGATAGCCGCGACAACGTTCGCTCGACCCGTTCAGACATTGCGCCAACGCTAACGAAACCCCGACCGTGCCGTGGCCCGGTGCGCGGAACGGCCCGGGCCTCCGAAGAGACCCGGGCCGTTGCCGGAGCAAGTGGCCGACAGAGTCGGTCAACAGGCTGGGATCACATCATCCCCATGCCACCCATGCCACCCATGCCACCCATCGGGTCGCCGCCCGGCATGGCCGGTGCAGCTTCCTCGGGCTTGTCGGCGATAAGCGCTTCGGTGGTAAGGAGCAGAGCCGCGATCGACGCTGCGTTCTGCAGAGCCGCACGGGTGACCTTGACCGGGTCGATCACGCCGGCCTCGATGAGGTCGACATACTCGCCGGTGGCAGCATTGAAGCCGGTGGAACCGGAGGCCTTCTCGACCTCGCGCACCACGACTGCGCCTTCGTGGCCTGCATTCTGGGCGATTAGCCTTGCAGGAGCCTCGAGGGCGGTCTCGATGATGCGAGCGCCGGTGGCCTCGTCGCCTTCGAGCGACGCCACGATGTCGGATACCGCGGACCGTGAACGCAGGAGAGCGGTGCCGCCGCCGGCGACGATGCCTTCCTCGATCGCGGCACGGGTAGCCGAAAGGGCATCCTCGATGCGGTGCTTCTTCTCCTTGAGTTCCACCTCGGTGGCCGCACCGACCTGGACGACGGCCACGCCGCCGGCCAGCTTGGCGAGACGCTCCTGGAGCTTCTCACGGTCCCAGTCGGAGTCGGTGTTCTCGATCTCGGCCTTGATCTGGGCCACACGGCCCTCCACGTCCTCGGAGGTGCCTGCACCCTCGACGATGGTGGTGTCGTCCTTGGTGACGACGATCTTGCGGGCCTGACCGAGCAGCGACAAGTCGACGGCGTCGAGCTTGAGGCCGACCTCCTCGGCGATGACCTGACCTCCGGTGAGGATGGCCATGTCCTGCATCATCGCCTTGCGGCGCTCACCGAAGCCCGGGGCCTTGACGGCAACGGAGTTGAAGGTGCCACGGATCTTGTTGACGACGAGCGTGGCCAGAGCCTCGCCCTCGATGTCCTCGGCAACGATCAGCAGCGGCTTGCCGGCCTGCATGACCTTCTCGAGCAAAGGCAGGAGATCCTGGATGTTGGAGATCTTGCCCTGGTTGAACAGCACGTAGCAGTCGTCGAGAACCGATTCCTGACGCTCTGCGTCGGTGACGAAGTAAGGCGAGAGGTAGCCCTTGTCGAACTGCATGCCCTCGACGAAGTCGAGATCCATGCCGAAGGTGTTGGACTCCTCGACGGTGACCACACCGTCCTTGCCGACCTTGTCGATGGCATCGGCGATGACCCCACCAATCGAAGGATCGGCTGCCGAGATCGATGCGACCTGGGCGATCTTGTCCTTCGAGTCGTCGACCTGGACAGCCTGTGCTGCGAGAGCGTCGACGGCAGCGGCCACGGCCTTCTCGATGCCCTTCTTGAGGCCCATCGGGTTGGCACCGGCGGCCACGTTGCGGAGGCCCTCACGGACCAGCGCCTGTGCGAGCACGGTGGCGGTGGTGGTGCCGTCGCCGGCGATGTCGTTGGTCTTGGTGGCGACTTCCTTCACGAGCTGGGCGCCCATGTTTTCGAAGACGTCGGCCAGCTCGATCTCACGGGCGATCGACACGCCGTCGTTGGTGATCGTCGGAGCGCCGAACTTCTTGTCGAGCACCACATTGCGGCCCTTCGGGCCGAGGGTGACCTTGACCGCATCGGCCAGCTTGTTGACGCCGGCCTCGAGGCCGCGGCGCGCTTCCTCGTCGAACTTGAGAATCTTTGCCATGTTGATCTACCTCAGGCCATCTTCGCGAGCACGTCGCGGGCGTTGAGGATCAGCAGGTCTTCACCATCGACGGTGATCTCGGTGCCGCCGTACTTCGAGTAGACGACGGTGTCGCCCACGGCGACGTCGACCGGGATGATCTCCCCGGTCTGGTCGGAACGACGACCGGGGCCGACAGCGAGGACTTCACCCTGCTGAGGCTTTTCCTTGGCTGTGTCAGGAATCACGAGGCCGCTTGCGGTCGTGGATTCAGCTTCGTTTGCCCGGACTACGATCCGGTCCTCGAGTGGCTGAAGGTTCATTTTGTCCTCCGAATATTTGCGTTAGCACTCTCTAATGCCGAGTGCCAACGATACGACGGATGGACCTTTCCGACAACCACCAATTCGATGTCTCAAACCTCGACTTTCTCACCCTTGGCGGAGCTGAGAGCGCCGTCCACCACGGCAAGCATCGAGTTTGCATCGACAACACCGGCGGTGTCCGACAGACCGAAGCAGATCGAGAGCCCCGGCAGCCCACCGTGTTCGAAGGCCTCCATGGCCTTTTTCCGGATGTTCTCCAATCGCCGGGAGGTTGCTGCCGCCGACATGCCGTCGACCACCAAGATGAACTGGGCACCGCCCCAGCGACCGCAGAGGTCGGTCCCACGCACCGCGCCACGCAGGACTTCGGCGAACGTCCTGATGGCCCTGTCACCCGCCCCCTTGCCCAGGGCATTGTTCAGGTTGATCAGGCCACCGACCTCAACGAGGGCGACCACACCTTTCCTCCTTCCGTTCACCAGCTTGGCCACACGATCCTCCGAGGCCCGACGATTGCTGAGTCCGGTCAGCACATCGGTGGCCGCCTGCATTTCGGCCCGGGCGAAGGCACGTAGAGTTCCCAGCCGGGCCGACATCTCACCGGCAATGAGTGACATCTCATCGACCAGATCGCGAGAAGGGGCCTCACCGGCCGCCCCCGTGGTGTGGATCACTCCCATCGGATTGCCCATGAACACCAGCGGCGAACACACGGCCGAACACGGCTCATCACGGCGCGAGAGGTGCGGGCATGACCGAATCGAATTGGAGTCATCGAAGGCGAGGGTTGATCCGTGCCTCACAGCGGGGCACGACCAGGGAGATGTCACCGCGCAGCCGGGTCCTCCATTGTCGGGATGGGTCACCTCGGCGCGCATGTGGGCCATTGACGAATCAGCCAGCAGGAGCTCCGACTTGAGCGACGGCGCGATCCGGCGCATGGTTCGCCTGATCACGTCGTAGGCCTGCGCCTCCGAGGTGGCGGCATCGAGCCCGTCGGCCACCTGCGTGGCGAGCTTTCGACGGGTCGCCTCGCGTTCGGATGCCAAGGTCCAGCGCTCAAGCTTCGTCAACGAGCGGCGTATCGAGCGGTTGAGCGGGATGAGAACCCGATACACCATCGTGCCGAGGACCAGGGCTCCCAGGATCGAGATCGCCACCACCCATCTGACCCACGACGCGAGCGCATCGGATGACGCCCTCGCGGCGTGCTGCGAGTCGACCAGGATCTGGCCGCTCAGCCTCTCCAGATCCTGAGCCAACGCGGTCGCGTTGGTGAGCGCGACCTCATCCACCGGATCGAACTCGGCCACGACCTGCACCGCGGGGAGGAGAGAGCGCAACTCCGACAACCATCCACCGGTCAGGCCCGGGTCGGCCGCCTCCACCGAGGTTCGAAGTTGCTCCTGACTCGACACCAGGAGACCTCGCGACGAATCTGATCCGTCGAACGACTCCAGAGCCGACACGGTACGACTCACGTCTCCCGAGATCTGCAACCACTGCTGGGTCCGATCCACCGTCTCCCGATTGTGGGACCGCAGGATGACGACGCTGGAGATCAGCGCCACGAACATGATCATTGCCAGCGTGAATGCCAGATAGACCGAGAACTCCAGACGCGAGTGGCGATCCACCATCGCCCAACGCCGCGCCAGGCGACCACGAAGGACTTTCATCAGGCCTGATCCGTTCCCTCGAGCATCGGGCTTTCGAGCGAGGCCATCATCGGTCCGAGCACCACCCGATCACGCCCCTGGGTCTTGGCTGCCAACAGAGCCTCGTCGGCCAGCCTCAACAGCTCGCCTGATGATTCGGCAGACTCGGCTCCGACCACCCCGATCGACACCTTGACCGTCGGGGCCTCCGCTCTCATGCAGACCTCGGCCAGATGACCGCGAACCCGATTCAGCGCCTCCACGGCGCGATCGCCCACGAGACCGGGCAACACCACGACAAACTCCTCGCCGCCCCAACGGCCCACCCAGTCCTCCTCCCGGAGGGATTCCGATATGGCATCGGCAAAGAGCCGCAGGGCCCGGTCACCGGCCTCATGACCGTAGGTGTCGTTGAGCTTCTTGAACTGATCGAGGTCGGCCATGGCCACGGATCCCGGCTCACCTCCGGCGATCATCCGCTCGACTCTGTCCTCGGTGGCCCGGCGGTTGGGCAATCCGGTCAACAGGTCGGTCGACGCCTGAAGTTCGATCTTGGCGAAGGATCGAATGGTCCCGATCCGGACCGCGGCCTGAGTGGCGATCATCGAGAGCTCATCTCCGATCTCGATGTCGACCGGAAGATCCGTACCTCCAACGGCGTGGATCACGCCCATCGACTGACCCATGAACGACAGGGGAACACACACTGCCGAGCAACGTCCGACCGCCCGACCGCTCAACATCGGGCACGCGTTGATCGCATCGGAGTCCTCGTATCTCATGGTTCGACCACGTGTGATCGCCGGGCAGTCCGAGGGCGATTGCACACCACACCCCGGTGAATCCGACCCCGGATTGAGTGCCTTCGGTCGCAACCTCGATCGGGCCTGATCCGCCACGAGCATTTCCACCGGGAGATTCCCGGCCACCTTGGCGAACGCCCGCGACACCACCATCATGGCCTCGCTCTCCGTCTCGGCAGCATCAAGACCCTCGGCCAGGTGACCGGTGAGTTCCTGCCTCTTCGCCTCGATGCGATGCGAGTCACCGGCATCGACCAGCGCCTGATGCTCCACCCTCAGCTGCTTCTCCAGTGGCCTGAGAAGTCCGATGATCAACACCAGGAGGAAGACGACTGCCGATGCGTACGAGACGTTGCTGAGGTTTCGGACACTGTCGACCGCGTGACTCTCACGCGCGTCATACGACGTGACGACCTGTCCGAATCGCTCGGACAACTCGGTGGCATCCGCCTGCAACACTCGGGCCTCGACGTCCGCCGGCCGGCCCGATGCCAATCCACCGTTCGCTGCCGAGGAGGCGACCTCCATGGAGTCGTTCACGAACGCGGTCAACTGCGTGCCGAGACCCCGCTTCCCGCCAAACAGCACCCGTACCTCGGCAGGCATGACACCCAGGTCACCCGCCAGCGTCTTCCAGTCATCCAGAAGAACCGTCGAGTATCTCTGCAGATCCGAAAGCAGCACCGGCGACTCCGGATTGTTCTCCACCCGGGCCAGAGCCGAGGACACGACGTTGATGTCGGACCGCACCCCCGATGCGAGTATTCGAGCAGACCCCGCCCGATGCACATCACCGAGGCCCTGCTGCACGGAAACCCAAACACCCGCGCCCATGATCAATGTGGCCGCGAACGCGAACTGGTAGCCCCGCCTGAATCGTACGTGGAGTGCCCTCGACTTCCTGGCTTTGCGGACGGACCTCATGTGATCACCTCGGGATCTACTGCTTCGGGTTGACCGCCTGTGGCTGGGTCATCGATGTCGTCGACCCCCCGCTCATCTCCGCCATCGTCTCCGTCCTTGGGAATCACCGGACCGACGATGACACGGTCGCGGCCCTCTTCCTTGGCCGCGTACAGGCAGTCATCGGCCATCCTGACCAGATCCTCCGCGTTCTTGGCACTGGTGGTGTCGACCACTCCGATCGAGACGGTGAATGACGGCGTGTCGGATTGGGCGCAGGCCACAGCCAGGCGACTGCGCAATCGTTCCAGGACCTTGGCCGCTTCTGTCGAGGACAGGCCCGGCATGACAGCCACGAATTCCTCGCCACCCCATCGGCCGATCCAGTCCGAGTCGCGAAGTGCAAGCCGAGCCGTCGTCGCGAAAAGGCGCAGGGCCCGGTCGCCGATCTCATGACCGTAGGTGTCGTTCAGCTGCTTGAAATGATCAAGATCCGCCATCGCCACCGACCCCCGCTCTCTGCTGGCCAGGAACTCCCCCAGGCGATCATCGGTCGCTCTGCGGTTGGGCAGGCCGGTGAGCACGTCGGTGGATGCCTGGATCTCAGCTCTCGCGAAGGACCTGATGGTGCCGATTCGCATCGCCGTCTGGCGGGCCATCACCCCGAGTTCCGCGATCTTGGCCCTGGATGGCCTCCAACCGACCTCGCCGGTCGCATGGAGGACCCCCATGGCGCCGCCCATGAACGAGACCGGCACGCATACGGCCGAGCAGGCACCGCCCTCGCGCCCCAGAAGGTATGGACACGCACGAACCTCACCGGAGTCCTCGTAGACGACGGTCTCCGATCGGCGTACCGCCGGGCACGACCATGGCGATTCCACCCCGCAGCCGGGTGGATCGACTCCGGCATTGCGGGCCATAGTTGACATGTGGGCCATCGACGAATCCGCCAGGAGCAGTTCCGCCGGCCGACCCGGGAGCACCGATGCCAGCGCCCGCTCGAGCACCCTGAGCGCCGCGACCTCGGTGTTGGCCGCCTCCATGCCGTCGGCCAGTCGCGCCGACAATTCTCTCTCTCCGGCCTCGATTCTCCGATGCTGCTGCTGCTTGTCCACCTCGCTTTGTTCCCGTTCGAGCCTGGTGACCAGGGGCATCCCGACCATGAACAACCGTGTCGCTGCGGCCAGTGCCGCCAAGCCTGCAAGCAGCCGTCCACGACTTCGCAGCCAGCTCGTGGAACTCGTCGCGGATGCGTCGCTGTCGTTGGCAATCGTTGCCAGGGATTGATCGAGTGGTTGGAAGGCATCCAGTGTGAGCGCGACCCAGGCCTTGGCTGCTGGGCCTCCCTCGTTGGCCTCGATCACCGCGACCGTCTTGCCAACCAGGTCGATCAGATCGGAGACGGCGACGTCCAGGAGCGGCCCGCCGACACCGCCAACCAGCGTGTGAGCCGTCGAGGGATCGGCGATGTCGATCATCGCCTGACGATTTCGTACGGCATCCAAGGTGTTGCCGATGGATATCCGAAACAGCGACTCCATTTCGGGAGTCTCAGTGGCCGCCAGCCTCTGGAGGTCGGAGGCGACGTGGGCCAGATCGATCCGCTGCTCCTGGGTGAGGGAATGGATGCGGGAACTCGACTCGATCGAGCTGCTGCTCCTGGTCGTGAGCATCAGGATCGACGATGCGATCGCGGCGGCCATCACGAAGCCCACCCAGATGCCGCGTCGGAAGCGGCTCGCCAAAGGAACCTCTCGTCTCGTCAGGCATTTGGCGACTCGTCCCATCAGATATCTGGTCGACAGGAGACGATCGTCACTTCATACGCCACTGACCATCGACATTTCACAAAGGGCCGATTGGCCCAGCCGTCACTCGCCCGGCATGGGCAACGAGGGAAAGGCCCCCAGATTGAGAGGTGATGGGCCGTCGACTGCCAGACGATGCCGGGCGACGGCGGCGACCATGGCCGCATTGTCGGTGCACATTTCTCGACTGGGCAGGAACGATCTGAGGCCATCATCCGCACATCCCTCGCGGAGTCGCTCGCGCAATCTTGAGTTGGCCGCCACCCCTCCGGCCAGGCAAATACCCCGGGCCCCCACCTCGGCGGCTGCCCGACGGGCCTTGGTGACCAGCACATCGACCACCGCTTCCTGAAACGATGCCGCCAAATCCTCGACCGGGGTGTCGGGATGGCGTCTCATGTGGTTGACGACCGAGGTCTTGACACCGCTGAACGAAAAATCCCAGCCGCCGGCCATCATCGCCCGAGGAAAGCGAATCGCGTCGCGGTCGCCCTGGGCAGCGAGACGATCGATGATCGGCCCACCGGGATACCCGAGACCAACATGACGAGCCACCTTGTCGAACGCCTCGCCGGCAGCGTCGTCGAGCGTGGAACCGAGCACCCGGTATTGCAGATGCCCGTCCATCACGATCAACATCGTGTGGCCCCCGGACACCAATAGCACGACCAGCGGCATCTCAAGATCGGGTTCCTCGAGGAACGCGGCGTAGAGATGAGCTTCCAGGTGGTTGACCCCGAGAAGCGGAACATCCCAAGCCAGGGATAGTGCCTTGGCGGCAGAGACCCCGACCAGCAATGCACCTATCAGACCCGGACCGTGGGTGACCGCGATGGCATCCAGATCGGGGCCTTCGATCCCGGCGGCGGACAGTGCCTCACCGACGACCGGCAGGACAGCTTCGACATGGGCCCGGCTGGCGACCTCGGGGACCACACCACCGAACCTTGCATGGATCTCGATCTGGCTCGATACGACCGATGACAGCACCTTCTGTCCGTCCTCGACCACGGCCGCGGCGGTTTCATCGCACGAGGTCTCGATACCGAGAATGCGCCGGCTCATCGCTGACCCACCGACGTCGCCAGTTGGGCTCGTATGTGCTCGAGACGTCGTTGATTCTGATCGGATCCGACCTCGGTGAGCCACATGATGATGGCGTCGTCGGCCGGGTTCGAGTAGTAGCCCCGGCGCACCCCGGCCGGGACGAAACCGAAACGCGAGTAGAGCCGCTGTACATCCCTGTTCGCGGCCCGCACCTCCAGGGTCGCCGAGACAATGCCCGCCGCCACCGCTGAGTCGAGCAGGTTGAGCAGCAACTCCGATGCGATCCCCTGACCCCGGTGATCGGGGGTGACCGCCACCGTGGTGATGTGGACCTCATCGATCACCCGCATCGTGCCCGCGTGACCGACCGGAACACCATCCGCCAGTGCCACGACATGGGTCCGACCGGGATCTGTCAGCTCACGCTCCCAGACGGTGCGGGTCCACGGCCCCGGATAGGCGACGGCGTCGATCTCCATCACCGCGTCGATGTGGGCCGGTGACATGTTGGCGACACTCACGCGGGCAGCGCCTCCGGCGTTCATGACGGACCGCCGGGGACATTGTCGAACTTGGCCTTCGCATCCGGCTCACGCAGATACAGCGGGGACACCTCGGACGGATCCATGAGCCGGTGCGGGTGGGAGGCCGCCATGGTCACGAGCGTGCGAGCCGATGGCTGGTCGAACGGCCGCGGGGCAATCGAGCAGCCGATGTCGGCAAAGTGGTCGATGTGGGCGCGCACTCCATCTCCCACCAACACGAGATCGGATGATTCGGTGGCGATCTCCGCGGCCAGGTCGGCCGGAAAGGCCACCGAGGGCTCGCGAAGGCACTCCGGTCCGGTGGCCGTGGAACGGAATCGGGCATGGAAGACCTCGCCTCGTCGGGCATCGACCACCGAGATTGTGTCGGTGTCTCCGACCGACACGGCCGCGGCCAGCAACTCGAGAGATGTGAAGGTGGCCACCGGTTTGCCCAGCGCCCAGGCGAACGCCATCGCGGTGGTGATACCCACTCGCAATCCGGTGAACAGACCGGGTCCGACATCAACGGCGATCACATCGATGTCGGCCATGGCGATGCCTGCCTGACCGGCCGCGAACCTGACCTGGGGGGCCAGCGACTCGGCGTGGTGACGGGGTCGGATGGTGTGGGCCGACGCCAGAATTCCGTCGGGGCCGCCTATGGCGCACCCGATCTGGTTGGTGGCCGACTCGATGGCAAGTATCAGCACAGCGATCCCCCGGAATCACCCGGCGACCATCTCCGCAAAGCGTCGGCCAGAGCGTCGGAGCGACCTTCCCACGCCACCCCGCGTGGCTCCAGAGTGATCACCCGGTCGTCGTCGGCGTCGCCGAACCCGAAACCGATGTCGAGCCTGGCCTCCGGGAGTGCTCCCATGATCACATCGGCCCATTCGATCAGGGTGACACCGTCGTCGAGAAGCTCGTCGATGCCGAGATCGCGTGACTCGCCGGCACCCTCCATGCGGTAGACGTCGAGGTGGTTCACCACGAGCCGGCCCTCATAGCGATTGGCAAGGGTGAAGGTGGGGCTGGTGACCCTCTGGGTGACACCCAGAGCGCCGGCGAATTCCCTGGTGAACGCGGTCTTGCCGGCACCCAACCCACCGACCAGGGCCAGCAGGTCTCCGTCGATCACCAGTTCGGCGACGGCCGCGGCGATGCCGGCGGTGTCGTCGACGCTTGTCGACTCACACGAGATCATGGGGACTCACCACCGCTGCAAATCACTCGTTGAGCGTACCGACCGCTGTGAGAACGGCCTGCTCCACGGCCACGACCGCCCCCAGCCTCACATCATCGACATTGGCCTCGACCCGGCCGGTGGCCGCGGCGACGAACGCGTCGCCGTCGACCCTCATGTGGGGTGGGGTGATCGATCGAGCCAACCCGTCATGGGCCCCTTGGGCGACGACCAGACAGCCGGCCTTGTCGAGGCGTGCGTCGGTGATCACGACACCGATGGTCGTGTTGGAGAAGGCGGCCGCGGTGGTGGACCCGTCGACGGTCGGCCACTCGCGAACCTCGTCGGGCGAAGGGCCCACATCGCCGGCAGAGTTGACCGCCACAACCGCTGTCACCGAGGCGGCACCGCGGCGGATGGTTGCGATTCCGAGTCCGCCGCGTTTGGCCGACTCCCGACCACGCCACTTTCCCGTCGTTGCACCGGTACCCGCGCCGACACGGCCCGTTTCCGGCGAGGACGAAGCCGACGCGAGTGCCAATCTTCCCTCGACGGGTCCCGGGCGAACCTTGCTCGACCCGACTCCGAGATCGAACAACGACATCCCGATCACGATGGGGACCGGGCCGAATCCGGTGGGGAACCCCCTGCCGGCGGCCTCGAGTTCGGCCACCACTCCGTCGCACGACGCCAGACCGAACGCCGAACCACCGCTCAACACGACGGCATCCACGCGGTCGACGATGCACTGCGGATCGAGCAGTGCGAACTCGCGTGTGGCCGGGGCCCCGCCCCGCACCTCCCCCGATGCCACCGTGCCGTCGGGCAGCACCACGACGGTGGCGCCGGTGAGGGCCTCGTGATCGGTCCAGTGCCCGATGATCAGGCCGGGTATGTCGATGTTCACGGTTGAACGGTAGCCCCGATCAACGTGACCACGAAGCGGGCCCGGCCACATCGATCGCGGCATCATCGTGCAACGCGGCCGCCTTCTGGATCGAGTACCGCGACATGCTCCCGGCGAGCCCGACGGTGGCCTGTCGAAGTTCTCCGAGATTCTCGATGGCCCGTCGCAACGCCTTGGTGAGGTTTCCGGGCCGATACAGCACGGCTTCGTGATATCGACCCGGGATCACCTCCGGGTAGGCCAATGCGTGGGGCAACACCGGAACCGCCCCGGCGGCCACCGCCTCCACCACCGACACCCCGAAGAACTCGTTGCGGGCCGCGGACACGACGATGTCGGCCCGGGCCAGCCACCTGAGATAGTCGGCGCGGGTTTGATGGCCGACGACCTCGAGACGATCCGAGAGCCGCTCGATCAGGGGCATCAACTCGTCGCGGACGCCCGCTTGGTCGTCACCCACCACCGCCAGACGAAACGCCACGCCGTCGTCGGCCAGCCTCACCAACGCTCTCAGGATCGCCCCGACGTCCTTGTCGTGGTGCCACCGGTGATTCGACAGCACCAGAGGGGTGGCTGTGGCGTCGACCCGCCGATCGGCCATCCCGCGAATCGTGTCGACATCCACGCCAACCGGCACAACGCGACTCTTGGCGACCACGGCATCGATCAGATGGAGATGGTCGTGGTCGGGCACGCCTTCCAGGAACTTCGGCAACGCGTCGAGGAACGACCCACGATGGAACTCGGAGTTGAACCACACGGCATCGGCGGCCACGACGCTGCACCAGGTGGTCCATGCCAATCCCTGATCGAGGGGTTCTCCCGGCTGACGCGGGTAGCAGAGCTGGTTCTCGTGCATGTAGACGACCGACCGGGCCGAGGGAGCGACTCGTCTCGTCAACGCAAGAAACACCGACAGATCGAGCATGTCTGTGGTCACGACCAGGTCGGGCGGATCGTGGTCGCCCACCCACTCGACGAACTCTCCGGCCAGGGTCACTGCCGCTCCCCTCATGCGCCAGCGCCAGGATCGACCCTCGTGGGACAGGTGGTGTATCCGGTGGCGGCTGGCCTTCTGCCAGCCTCGTGCCCAGGCCAGGTGGGATCCACCCGCCCATGGATTGACCACGCACAAGTCGAGGGTG
>CAZDYO010000001.1:0-20602 GCA_964509555.1 uncultured Acidimicrobiales bacterium | reverse complement strand
GTGATGGTCCCCTACGTGCGTTCACTTTTCTCGTTCCACCCGCAGCCCGAGTTCATCGACCCGCTGCCGTTCGCTCTTCAGGCCCACGTGTTCGGATTCATAGCCTTCCTGGCCGTGTTCCCGTTCACCCGTCTGGTCCACATCATCACCCTGCCGTTGGGCTACAGCTACCGGCCGTGGCAGCGGGTGGTACGCATGCGGCGTGATCCGGCGGTCTACGACGAATCGCTGAAGGAACTGCAGAACCGGATCTGAACCCCGGTTCCGGGAATCTCCGGATTACTTTACATAACGATGATTTCCGGCGTTGTCTGGAGTGGTCGGCGGGCTCAGTCGAGCGGCCCGGTCACGCTCTCCACCGCCGACGTGATGCTGCCATCGCGCAACATTTCCTCAGCGGCCTGTATCTCCGGCGACAGAAACCTGTCGGGGCCCGGACCGGGTACGCCGCCGCGGAGTGTCTCGATGGCTGCCGATGTGGCGTCGGCGGGCTCAAGCGGACTGCGCAGATCGACGGCCCGGGCCGCGGCCACCAACTCGACGGCCAGGATCCGGCGAAGATTGTCGACCACGATTCGCAGCTTGCGAACGGCACCCCACGCCATCGAGACGTGATCCTCCTGCATTCCCGAGGTGGGCATCGAGTCGACGCTGGCAGGTGCAGCCAACCGGCGGTTGTGGGCACACATGGAAGCCACCGTGTATTGGCCGATCATCATCCCGCTGTGAACCCCGGGATCGTCGGCCAGGAACGGTGCCAGGCCGTGGCTGCGGGTCTTGTCGAGCATCCGGTCGAGACGTCGTTCGGCGATGGCCCCCACCTCGGCCAGTGCGATGGCGAGAAAATCTGCTGCGAACCCGAGGGGAGCGCCATGGAAGTTGCCGCACGATTCAACGCGGCCATCTGGCAGGACCATCGGATTGTCGATGGCCGAACCGAGCTCCCACTGCGACACGGTGACGACATGGTCGAGCGTGTCGCGTGCTGCCCCGTTGACCTGGGGCGTGCAGCGAATCGAATAGGCGTCCTGAACCCTGGCGTCGTCGCTGCGGTGGCTGGCGATTATCGGCGAATCGGCCAGCACCCGCCGCAGATTCGATGCACTCGTGCCCTGCCCGGGATGTGGGCGCAGGGCCTGCAGGTCGGCGGCGTAGGCCCGATCGGTGGCCATCAACGCCTCGACGGTGAGCGCGGCCACGATGTCGGCCTGCTTGAGCAGTTCGGCGGCGTCATGGGCGGCCAGACACAGCATTCCGAGAATGCCGTCGGTTCCGTTGGTGAGAGCCAGGCCCTCCTTCTCGACGAGGGTGATCGGTTCGAGGCCGGCGGCGCTCAGGGCATCGGCGGCCGGGCTCAGTCGACCGGCGCGTTCGACCGTGCCCTCCCCCAGCAGGACCAGAGCGACGTGGGCCAGTGGGGCGAGGTCTCCGCTGGCACCGAGTGAGCCGTATTCGGGCACGAGGGGGATGATGTCGTTGTTGATCAGCGACAGCAGGGCGTTGGCCACCAACGGTCGGGCGCCGCTGGCCCCCAGAGCGAGTGTGCGGGCCCGCAGGAAGATCATGGCCCTGACGACCTCACGTTCGACCGGGTCGCCCATTCCGGCGGCGTGTGATCGCACCAGCGATGCCTGGAGTTCGGCGCGCTTGTCGGGCGGGATGGCCACGGTGGCCAGCGAGCCGAATCCGGTGGACACTCCGTAGGTGGGCTCGCCCTCGGCGAGCCGTTTCACGATCTCGCGGGCGTCGTTGAGGCGGGAGATCGCGGCCGGTGTCAGCTCGACGCTCTCCCCTCCCCTGGCGACAGCCACCACATCGGCGATGGTGACCCCGGGTCCGTCGAGGGCGATTGTCATGAGGCCTCCTGGGCATCGGGCCGCGCTGGGCTGGTGTGGGTGGGGTTGGCAGCCGGTTCGCTGATCTCGGCTTCGATTGCCCTGCGGGTCGCGGCGACGGCATCGATGACGGCGGCGAGACGGTCGGCGGTGAGTCGGCCGGACGGACCGATCACCGAAATTGCGGCCAACGGGGCGGGGCCGTCGTCGAATATCGGGGCGGCCACCGCGGTCACGTCGGGCTCGACCACACCGGTACGCACCGCCGGCGGGTCGGAACGATCAGGGGTGGTGAGAGCGACGCCGACGGCCGAGCCTGTCAGAGGCACCGTGTGGCCCACCCAACCGACGTGGCGGACCGCCCGGGTGCCCTCGACACATGCCGTGTAGACGGCCATGGATCCGTCGCGGATCGCCAGGTAGGTGGATTCCTCGGTGGCGTCGGTGAGACTGCGTAGATGCGGTCGGGCGGCTTCTGCGAGCCGGGCATGGGGGCCGGTGGACGTGGCCAGGAAGGCCAGACGGAGGAACTCCGGGCCCGCGCTGAACACCCCGGAGGCGTCACGATCGAGGAATCCGGCCTTCTGCATCGCGAGGAGGTGTCGGAGTGTGGTGCTCACCGGCAGGTGGGCGGCCTCGGCGGCTTCGGTGAGGGTGCACCGGCCCGATGTGACCACATGGTCGAGCAGGCTCAGGGACCTCTCTGCCGATCTTGGGAGCTGGAGACTCGACTCTTGGCTGGTCACAATAGTTTCACCCAGTGAAATGCAGCGGTCAGTGGTTGACAACATAGGCGCGCGGTGTCAAGACTTGCAACCATCAGGCCGCCGACACGAGGACTCCCCATGCCCACACCGCGAACCACCGGCCCGGCCCCGAGAGGGACCGCACTCGATTGCCTGGGCTGGGCCCAGGAAGCCGCCTATCGGATGCTGCAGAACAATCTCGATCCGGAGGTGGCCGAGCGTCCCGAGGATCTGGTGGTCTACGGCGGTACCGGCCGGGCGGCCCGGTCGTGGGCGGCCTACGACGCCATGCTGCGGACCCTGCGGACACTGCGGGGGGACGAGACGATGTTGGTGCAGTCCGGTAAGCCCGTCGGAGTGTTCCAGACCCACGAATGGGCACCACGGGTTCTGATCGCCAACTCGAATCTGGTGCCCGACTGGGCCAACTGGGATGAGTTCCGCCGGCTCGAGCATCAGGGCCTAACCATGTACGGCCAGATGACCGCCGGATCATGGATCTACATCGGCACCCAGGGAATCCTTCAGGGCACCTATGAGTGCTTTGCCGAGATAGCCAGGCGTCGGTTCGGTGGAAGCCTCGCCGGCACCCTCACCATCACCGCCGGCCTGGGGGGCATGGGTGGAGCACAGCCACTCGCCATAACCATGAACGACGGTGTGGCCCTGTGTGTCGAGGTCGATCGTGAGCGGGCCCAGCGGCGCCTCGACCATCGCTATCTCGACGAGATCGCCGACGGCTACGACGATGCGATCCGGCGGTGCGCGGCGGCCAAGGCCGACAAGCGGCCACTGTCGGTCGGCCTCATCGGTAATGCCGCCGAGATGCTGCCGAGACTTCTGGCCGATGGAGTGGAGGCCGACATAGTCACCGACCAGACCTCAGCCCACGACCCGTTGTCGTATGTCCCCCACGACCTGAGCGACGAGGCCATCGCCAATCTCCGCAGCTCCGACCCCGAGGAATTCACCCGCCGGTCGAGGCTGTCGATGGCTGCCCACGTCGAAGCCATGGTCGGCTTCATGGACGCCGGGTCCGAGGTGTTCGACTACGGCAACAGCCTTCGTGCCGAGGCCCAGCTCGGCGGCTGCGACCGGGCCTTCGACTATCCGGGTTTCATTCCGGCATACATCAGGCCGCTGTTCTGCGAGGGCAAGGGCCCGTTCAGATGGGTGGCACTATCGGGTGATCCCGCCGACATTGCTGCCACCGATAGGGCCGTGCTCGAGGAGTTCCCAGATGATGAGCCACTTGGCCGCTGGATTCGCATGGCCGGAGAACGGGTGGCATTCGAGGGTCTGCCCGCCCGCATCTGCTGGCTGGGCTACGGCGAACGGCACCGGCTCGGTCTGCGGTTCAACGACATGGTTCGGTCGGGAGAACTCAAGGCCCCGATCGTGATCGGCCGTGATCATCTCGATGCCGGATCCGTGGCCTCCCCCTACCGCGAGACCGAGGACATGGCCGACGGCTCCGACGCCATCGCCGATTGGCCGTTGCTCAATGCCATGCTCAACACTTCGTCGGGAGCCACCTGGGTGAGCATCCATCACGGCGGAGGCGTGGGCATCGGAAGGTCGATCCACTCGGGCCAGGTGAGTGTGGCCGATGGCACCGATCTGGCCGCCCAGAAACTCGAACGGGTCCTCACCAACGACCCGGGCACCGGAGTGATGCGTCACGTCGATGCCGGCTACGACCGGGCCGCGGAGGTGGCCGCCGAGCGCGGCGTGCGCGTCCCGATGACCGAGGGATGATCATGGCGGTGAGGCCCATCGCGATGATCGGCGACCCGGTGTTGCGCAGCCGAGCGGTGGAGGTGACCGAAGAGGAGCTTGGCGATCCCGCCACGCAGCAGGTCATCGACGACATGATCGACACCATGCGCCACGCCAACGGTGCCGGTATCGCCGCCAACCAGGTGTCGGTTCCCAAACGAATCGCGGTGGTGGAGGTGGGCGAGAATCCCCGCTATCCGTACAAGCCCCGTATTCCGCTGACCGTGCTGATCAACCCTGTTCTCGAGGTTGTGGGGGACGAGACCGTGGTGATCAACGAAGGATGTCTCTCAGTGCCCCTGAGAGGCGATGTGACACGCTACGTCCACATTCGGCTCCGATACCTGGGTCGCGACGGCGAGGCGCATGAGGATCTGCTTCACGGCCTCACAGCCGCAACCATGCAACACGAATGCGACCATCTCGACGGGCGCCTGTTCGTCGACCGCCTCACCGATCCCCGCACGCTGTCGACATGGGAGGAATTCGAACTCCACCATCGCGACGCGTTCGTGGCGAGGATCACCGAGTTCGTCGATCGTGTGGGATCGTGACCACCGAGTCGTACTGGTGTGAACGCGCTTGGCTCGGCGACGGATCGGTGCAGTCAGGGTTGCTGATCGGTATCGAGTCGGGGGTCATCTCCTCGTTGAGGGTGGTCGACTCGGCACCCGCCGGGGCAGTCGTTCTGGCCGGGATCACGCTCCCCGGCATGGCCAATGCCCACAGCCACGTGTTCCAAAGGGCGCTCCGCGGCCGCACCGAGGGTGCCGGCAACATGCACACCACCTTCTGGGATTGGCGCAAGCAGATGTATGCGTTGGCGGCGACCATCGATCCGGAGCGTATGCATCGATTGGCTCGGGCAACGTTCGGCGAGATGCTGCTGGCGGGCATCACCGTCGTGGGTGAATTCCACTACCTCCACCATCAGGCCGGTGGGGTGTCATACCACGATCCGAACGAGATGGGCCACGCCATTCTTCGGGCCGCCGACGAAGCCGGAATCCGGATCACGCTGCTCGACACTTGTTACCTGCACGGTGGGATTGCATCCGGGGGGCGTGTACCCCTCGCCGCCGAGCAGCAGCGGTTCGGAGACCCCGGTGCACACGGCTGGATCGAGCGCGTCGAGCTGATCGAGCCGGTGGGAATGGCCCGGGTCGGCGGCGCCATCCACTCGGTGCGGGCAGTCGACCCGGAATCGATCGGGGCCATCGCCGACTGGTCGAGGCGGGCGAACGCACCGCTCCACGCCCACCTCTCCGAACAAACCGCCGAGAACGAGCAGTGTCTGGCCGTTCACGGCTTGTCCCCCACATCGTTGTTGGCTCAGCAGGGTGCTCTGAGCGAGCGATTCACCGCGGTTCATGCCACCCACCTCGAACCCGGTGATTTCGGGGAACTCGCCACGAGCGACTCGACGGTCTGCATGTGCCCCACGACAGAGCGGGACCTCGCCGACGGTGTGGGTCCGGCCCGCCGCATGTCGGCCGAAGGCATTCGTCTGGCACTCGGGAGCGACTCCCACTCGGTCATCGACCCCTTTGAGGAGGCCCGGGCCATGGAACTCGACGAAAGGCTCGACACCATGGTCAGGGGCCACCACTCCCCCACCAACCTGCTTCACGCGGCCTCCGCCGGTGGGTACGATTCTCTCGGCTGGACCGGAGGGGGTCGACTGGACATCGGCCGCCTGGCCGACTTCACCACGGTGTCGCGCGACAATCCACGAATGGCCGGGATACCCGCCACGGACCTGCTGGCAGGCATCATCTACTCTGCTGGCGCGGCCGACGTCACCCATGTGGTCGTCGGCGGACGGTTGGTGGTGGCCGATGGTCACCACACCAGCATCGATGTGGTTGGAGAATTGAGAGAGGCCATGGGATGACCACCACCGTTCTCGACAACATCGGCCTTCTCGTCACCAACTCCCCCGAGATGGGTCGGGGCCCACTCGGAGTGATCGAGAAGGCATCGGTGGTCCACGAAGACGGTGTTGTCGTCTCGGTCGGGTCGTCCGGCCAGGTCGCCGACGAGCACGTGGATGCAGAGGGAATGTGCGTGATCCCGGGTTTCGTCGACTCCCACACCCATCTGGTGTTTGCCGGCGATCGGGCCGCCGAGTTCACCAGTCGCATGGCTGGTCGCCCCTACGACGGTGGAGGCATCAGGGTCACCACCGAAGCCACCAGATCGGCCTCCACCGACCAGCTAGTCGCCGCCACCGCAGCGCGGATGGTGGAGGCGCGGGCGGCCGGTATCACCACGGTGGAGATCAAGAGCGGCTACGGCCTCAACGTCGACGACGAGGCCCGCATTCTCGACGTGGCTGGTCGGTTCACCCCGGAGACCACATTCATGGGTGCTCATCTCGTGCCGTCGGAGTTCGCGGGCCGTGCCGACGACTATGTGGATCTCGTGTGCGGCCGGATGCTCGACGCGGCCGCACCACACGCTCGTTGGATCGACGCGTTCTGCGAGAAGGGGGCGTTCGACGCCGACCAGAGCCGAGCGGTACTGGAAGCCGGGCGCGCCAAGGGCCTCGGTCTGCGTATCCATGGCAACCAGCTGGGCCACGGCCCGGGGGTGGCGTTGGCGGTGGAGATGGGATGCGCCTCGGTGGACCACTGCACCTTCATGACCGATTCCGACATCGAGGCCCTGGCCTCCTCCGACACCGTGGCCACGTACCTTCCGGCCACCGACTTCTCGACGCGTCAGCCCTACCCGGATGCCCGACGGGCCATCGATGCCGGGGTGAAGGTGGCCATCGCCACCAACTGCAATCCCGGCTCGAGCTACACCACTTCGATGTCGTTGTGCATCGCGCTCGCCGTGCGCGACATGAACATGACCATCGAGGAGGCGATCCAAGCGGCCACCATCGGCGGAGCCGCGGCGCTGCGGAGACTCGACGTCGGAGCGATCTCAACCGGACAGCGCGCCGACATGGTGGTGCTGGCGGCACCGAGTTATCACCATCTCGTCTACCGCCCGGGTGTGCCCCTGATAGATCGGACGATCACCAAGCCGATGCTGTGAGCCGGCCCTCGTAGAGATCCTCGTAGACCTCGGTGGAGTACGACGCGAAGAAGTCGCCCAACTCATCGTGGAGCCACCCGATCGAAGGAACCGAGAACAGCACCGGTTGATAGTGGTTGATCTCGTAGTCGAGGGTGCCCATTTCGGCGACGTCGAAGGGGCGGATCTCGGCGTTGCGGAACTGCTGGAGCTCACCCACCGATGACGCCAGGCCGGCCCCGTAGGCCTTTGGCTGACCATCTTCGTCGACCACACCGAATTCGAGAGTGAACCAGAAGACCCTGCTGAAGAACTCGAGGCTGGCCTCGGTGGTGCAGCGACGTGAGGCCTTACCGGCCAGGTAGTGCAGCTCGGCGAATATCGGGTTGGCGATCAGGTTGATGTGGCCAACAAGTTCGTGGATCACGTCGGGTTCGGGGGTGTACATCGGTGTGACCGGATGACGAACGTATTGGGTCGACATGAACGCGAGATCAGCCAGACTGCCGTAGAAGGCCCGCATCGGCACCAGACCGGGCACCGGCCTCAGACGAAACCCCGAAAGAGCATCGAGACGCCGGCACACGTCGGCGAGTTGCGGGACCCGGTCGTGGGGAAGATCGAGGCTCTCGACGCCGATCAGGAATTCCCGGGAGGCAAACCGACGATGGGCCTCTCGGAGCGAGGCCGAGACCAGCGACCAGAGCTGGTCCTCGGCGGCGTTGTAATCGACTGTCGGTATCGGGTCACCCGGTAGCCACTCGATGCTCAGGTCGGCGATCTGCTGCCGTCGGGCCAGGTAGGCAGGATCGTCAACGCCCGGATGTGTCGAAGGTTCGTCATCCATTCTCAAATGGTGCGCCTATGGAGGATTTTGTCAACCCCCAGTGTCGTCGGGACCACGTGATGTGTGATGCTGCCGACATGGATCACGACGCCCGGCAACCCATCGTCGAAGCATCGTCGGCGGCGAGAGCCCACGAGGTCGGGGTGGACCCCGAATCGGCCATGGCCCGAATATCACCGTGGGTGAGACGTACTCCGGTTGTCGAGTCGGGTTCGGGGTCGTTCGGACTGCCGCAATCGGTGGTGATGAAGCTCGAGTGTCTTCAGCACTCGGGATCGTTCAAGGCCCGCGGGAGCTTCAACAGCGCTCTGGGCCTCGAGGTGCCCGATGCCGGCCTCATCGCCGCGTCGGGCGGTAATCACGGTCTGGCGGTGGCCTTCGTGGCTCGCGCTCTTGGCTTACCGGCCGAAATATTCGTTCCGGAAGCGTCCTCGGCGGTGAAGGTGGAGGGGATCCGGCGCCTTGGGGCCACCGTCAACGTGGTCGGTGCCCTTTACGACGATGCCAGGTTGGCGTGCAACGAGCGAGCTGCGGTGTCAGGGGCCCTCGACATCCATCCCTACGACGCCCCCCGTACCGTGGCGGGACAGGCGACGGTCGGTGTGGAGTTGCTGGACCAAGTGCCCGATCTCGACACCGTTGTCGTGGCCGTCGGTGGTGGTGGGCTCGTGGCCGGAATCGCCGCGGCGTTGCCCGATCAAGTTCGGATCATCGGGGTTGAGCCCACCGGGTCGTCATGTCTGATATCGGCGTGCGAGTCGGGCGGTCCGGTTGATGTCGAAATCAAGAGCGTTGCCGCCGACTCTCTCGGGGCCAAGCGACTCGGCTCGATTCCGTGGGCGATCATCGCCGGACGCGTCGAACCGGTTGTCGTCCCCGACGATGCGATCGTCGAGGCCCGACAGTCGCTGTGGGACGATGCCGGAATCGTTGTCGAGCACGGCGGTGCCACAGCCATGGCGGCTCTCATATCGGGCCGGTACCGGCCGCAGCCCGACGAGAAGGTGGTCGTTGTGTTGTGCGGCTCCAACACCGATCCGATGGATCTGGTGACGCGAACCTGACTTGTGGGACACGCGGTGCAACACTCTTGGCACTGAACCGATCCAGGAGAAACCGAGATGCTCGACCACGACAAGATCTACATCGACGGGGCGTGGGTTCCCTCTGAGGGAACCACCACGATTCCGGTCGTGAACGCCGGCACGGAAGAGGTCATGGGCAGCGTCCCCAACGGCACATCGGCCGACGTCGACAGGGCGGTCGCCGCGGCCCGTGCCGCTTTCGACGGCTGGTCGTCCACCGATGTGGAGGAGCGCCAGAAGTACATGGTCAGGATTCAGGAGGGATTGGCCGCTCGCACCCCCGAGATTGCCGAGGTGATCGCAGGAGAGGTGGGCATGCCGATCACCTGGTCGGGCATGATCCAGGCCGGTCTCCCGGCCGGCAACATGGCCACCTACGCGTCGCTGCTCGAGAACTTCGAGTTCGAGGAGAAGATCGGCAACAGCCTCGTGGTGAAGGAGCCGGTGGGTGTCGTCGGCTGCATCACCCCGTGGAACTATCCCCTCCACCAGATCGTCTGCAAGATCGGCGGGGCGTTCGCCGCGGGATGCACCGTGGTGTTGAAGCCGTCCGAGGTGGCGCCCCTCAACGCCTACATACTTGCCGAGATCATTCACGACACCGGCCTGCCGCCCGGTGTGTTCAACATGGTGATGGGTGAAGGGCCGGTGGTCGGCGAGGCGATAGCTGCCCATCCCGATGTCGACATGGTTTCCTTCACCGGCTCGACCAGGGCCGGCAGGCAGGTGGCAGCCACGGCTGCGGGAACCATCAAACGTGTGGCCCTCGAACTCGGGGGGAAGTCAGCCAACATCGTTCTCGACGACGCAGATTTCGCCGACGTGATACCCAAGGGTGTTTTTGCCTGCTACCTGAATTCCGGCCAGACCTGCACCGCTCACACACGGATGCTGGTTCCGAACTCCCGCTACGACGAAGCTGTTGAGATTGCGGCTGCGGCGGTGTCGGCAACGCAGGTCGACGACCCGACCGCCGAGGGAATGCATCTCGGCCCGGTGATCTCCCAGGCCCAGTGGGACCGCGTGCAGTCCTACATCCAGAAGGGGATCGATGAGGGCGCGCGTGTGGTGGCCGGTGGCTTGGGCAAGCCCGAAGGCCATGAGAAGGGTTACTTCGTGAAGCCGACCGTGTTTGCCGACGTCACCAACGACATGACCATCGCCCAGGAGGAAATATTCGGGCCGGTCCTGTCGATCATCGGATACGACGACGATGACGACGCGGTCCGCATCGCCAACGACAGTCCCTATGGGTTGGCCGGGGGTGTGTGGTCGGCCTCCGATGAGCGGGCCATGTCGGTCGCCCGTCGAATGCGCACCGGGGCGGTCGACGTCAACGGTGGAGGCTTCAACATCGCCGCACCGTTTGGCGGCTACAAGCAGTCCGGCTATGGCCGCGAGAACGGGCGCTACGGCATCGAGGAGTTCCTGCAGACCAAATCGCTGCAGCTCTGACACGGCTCCGAGCCGAACCGGCAAAGGTCACACATCGCGGGATTGCCCGTCCCGAACTGTCAGGACGGGCGATCCACCATGTAGCGTTTCTGCCCGTGGCTCGCAGGCTTGAAATAGAACTCACCTCTGATCGTGGTGACGGTAGTTGGACTTGGCGCGCAGCTGGCGCGCGGAAGCCGAAGGGAGACCTCGACGGATCGCTGATCCCTGACGGTGTCTCGGTCGGGGATGTGGTGAAGGTGGAGGCCGAAGCCGACCTCGACGGACTGCTGATCACACAGGTCTTCGCTCCCAAGTCGGGCCGCAAGCAGCCTCAACTGCTGGAGCTGATCGGATCCGGCAATGACGGTCCACTGGTGACCACGCAGCTGGCCCCCAAGGGACGCGGTCGTGGCCGCGGAGATCGTGACGGTCGTGGCCGCGGAGATCGTGACGGTCGTGGCCGCGGAGATCGTGGTCGAGACAATCGACGCGGTGGAGAGTCGCGTGGCGGAGATCGCCCCCGCGGCGACCGCAACTCGCAGCGGCGCTCGTCCAAGTCCGATCGGCCCCGTCGCGACTCGCGCCCGTCCGCTCCCTCGCGTCCGAAGGCCCCTCGCCTTCGGCCGAAGCGCACCCACCAGAACGCGGCTCTGAAGGCTCTGCCCCAGATCCAGCGGGGCCTCGCCGAAGAGGTCATGAAGGGTGGAGTCCCCGGCCTCAGGTCGGCGGTCGAGCGAATGAACGAAAAGGCTGCCGCTGAAGGCATGCCGAAGATCAAGTCCGAGCCCTTGGTGACTCTGGCCGAGAAGCTGGCCCCCAAACTCAAGGCCGCCGAGTGGCTCGATCGTGCCGAGGCGGCGCTTGCCGGCATCGAGAGGATTGATCTGCGAGACATCCGCAGCGTCGTGGTGGCCGCCGAGAATGCCGCCCGTGACGAAGAGTCCCGTGAGTTGGCGGAGAAGCTCAAGCTGGGTCTCGCCGCGAGGGTTGACTCAGAGCATCGCAAGTGGCTGGACGAGCTGGCCCAGACCATCGGCGACGGCCGGACGGTTCGTGCCCTTCGTTTGAGCTCGCGTCCTCCCAAGGCGGGCGCTCCACTGCCTCCCGACATGGCCGAGAGGCTCGCTTCCCTGGCATCGGAGTCGCTGACCGCTGAGATCAGCCAGGATCGCTGGGCCACGGTGCTCGACGCTGTAGCGTATTCGCCGGTTCGATCGTCCGTGAAGCCCGCTGGGCGTCCGGAGAAGGCCGGAGATGAGTTGCTGGGCGCAGTGAAGAAGCTGGCCTCCAGGATCCCGGAGATCGCCGCCGAGTTCGGCATCGAGGCTCCGGCATCTCGCAAGAGAGGCCGCGGACGCAAGCCAACTCCTCCTCCCCCACCGGTGGCAGCCCCTGCAGCTGATGAGGCACCGGCCGCCGAACCGGCCCCGGCGAAGGCCGCCACCGACGATGCCTCTCCGGCCGGGACCGAGGAAGCGGCCGCCGAGTAGCACCGACGGGCTGGCTGTCGAAGAGCTGGTCTCAGAGCCTTCGGTGAACCTTGATCGATCGGGCAACCAGGCCGAACGACTCAAAGAAGTTCTTGGTGGCTCGATCACCGGGTAGTGCGGTGGAATCGACCCCTCGGCAGTCGTTGTCGGACGCCCACTCGAGGACCATCTCCATGAGAGCCTCTCCGACACCGACCCCTCTGGCAGCTTCCTCCACATGGATCGCAACCAGATCGGCTATCGGGGGCCCGCCGGCAGCCGGACGAAGCAGGCGCGCCAACGCCATGCCCACCGCTGAGCGGTCGATCTCCCCAACGGCAACGAGCTGCTCGGGATCCGAGAGGCCAGCCCTGAGCGTTTCCGACAACGGTGTTTCCGGCAGGTCGAGCAGCTCCCAGATCTCGCCGCCGCGCTGGGAACGCTTCTCGGCGAGGGCGGCAGTGGCGAGACGCTCAAGCCCGAGGAGGTCGGTGGGAGTGGCCCGTCTTGCCGAGGCCTCCATCGGGATCATCGACCGGTGGCCTTCACGTTGGTCACATCGGGGCCAGCAGCTGCCGGATCCTGTTGACCACCGTGGCTCGCGAACGATGGTCGGCCTCGTGCGCGAGAATCGTCGACAGTTCGTCGGCGCTCAACGATTCGAGCATCGGGATGATCTGGGGAGCGGAGAGGTCGTCGTATCCCTCGATCGGGAGGCGCTCATCATCGGTGGATGCACTGGTCGCGCCATTGTCGGGAGCGGTGTTGGGCTGCGGTGTCCCGGTTTCGGGGTCTCGGTGACCGGCACTACGGCGCTGGTTCTGGGCGACCCTCCCGGCGAGACGAGCGAGAGCCACCTGGCCGCGGCCCCTGTCGGCCATCTTCGGGATCAGATCGCGCGCCTCGAGGAGCAAACCGAGGGGCGCGTAGACGAAAGCATCCAAGGCTTGGTCGACCAGGGACTTGTTGTCCCCGGATGTCACGAGAAAGCTCGGGCGATTGACGGGCAGGGCTCCTCACCCTGAGGGCAACGCGGTTCGGCCTTGGTGCCGAATTGGTTCTTGCTGACGATGAAGAAGCACTGCTCGCAGGTCCACTCGTCGGCACGCTTGGGGGCTATGTCGGCAGATGGCTTGGGGGCCTTCGGAAGGTCGTCCTCGTCTTCGTCGTCGTCATCGCCGGCAGCGATCCGGTCCTTGAGGATGTCTCCGAGGTCGGCTTCGATCTCGTCGTCTTCTTCGTCATCGTCGTCATCATCGGCCTTGGCCTTCGCGGTGCGAACGGGACTCGCGATGTCGTCGTCCTCATCTGCGCTTTCGCTCTCGGCGAGGGCTTCCACGCTCTCGTCGGCTTCGAACTCTTCGCCGATCTCGTCTGCTTCCACGATGTCGAATACTTCTTCGACGTCGAGATCGTCGACCTCGGGGGTGTCGTCGTCTGCCATCATCACCTACGTTGTGGGTTCGTTTCGCCGGATCATAGACACTGATGCGTTGCTCCCCACACGCATGGGCGAATTTTGGGATCTGTCAGCCCGGCGACGAATCGGGTCGGGCTCTGGTGTCGCGGATGTTGATCACGTCGGCCGCGTATCGCGACCCGGATTCCGATGGACCGTTGGTCAGCAGATCGTGAAGTCCCTGGTTCCACGCCGCCAGTGCCAGACGTTCGTCGGGTGTGCGGTCGATCAGGTATCGCAGGTAGCGGGCCTCAAGACGGATTCCGTCGGATGGCGACAGCGGGTCGGTGCGCAGTCCGAGCAGGTTGGCCTCGATGAACGCGATCGTCGACGGGCTGATTTGCGCGATCCCGAGGTGGCCGGAGGGCCCGATTGCGTCGGGTCTCCAGTTCGACTCCTTCCAGGCGATCGCTTCGAGGAGGCCTCTGGGAACCGAGTAGACACCGGCCCATTTTTCGAACAGGGGCGACAGAGACCTCGATCCGATGACCGTGGGGTCGGGGACGGTCGCTGCCGGGGCCACCGTGCTGGTGGTTGTGGCGGCGGGAGCAGGGGGCGGAGCCGTTGTGGTTGTTGTGGTGGTGGTGGTGGTGGTTGTTGTTGTTGCTGTGGATGCGCTCGGGCCCGGGAGCGTTGTGGTGGTGACGGGCGCCGCTGCCGGCGGAATGGTGGTTGGCATTGGTGGCGCGGTTTGGTGATCGGCCTCTCCCACCGGGATGATGAGTTTGGTCCCGGCCATGATCAGATCGGTATCGTCGACCGAGTTGGCGGCCGCCATGGCGGCGACCGTGACCCGGAACCTGGCGGCGATCCCGGAGAGGGTGTCGCCGCGCACGACCGTGTAAACGGTCTGAGAGGGCGAGGACCCGGCGCCGGGGGTTGAAGTCAATTGGATGGTTTGACCGGCGTAGATCAGATTCGGGTTGGAGATAGCGTTCAGTTCGATGACACGGATCATGGTCGTGCCGAAGCGCCGAACGATCACCGAGAGTGTGTCACCGGGCCGAACCACGTACTCGGTGGTCCCGGGTGAAGTCGTCCCCCCGGCTGCCGCTGTTGCTGCGGCGGACGATGCCTGAGGATCGCTCAACAAGAGCTCTCTTCCGGCGAGGATCAGATCGGGATTGGTGATGTTGTTCCACCCAATCAGATCATCAAGGCTGACACCGTTCTCGGCGGCCAACTCGCTCAGGGTATCTCCGGGGGACACAACGATCGAGTCCGTGGCCAGGATCATCGCCATCGCGAGACCGACCACCGTGACGATTGAGTGAGATGAGCTGTGAACCGCCATACGGGCAGGCCTCCGAAGAGAGGGGGCTCCGCCCGCCTGTGGAAAACTAGTGAGGTGAGAAGCTCTTGGCAACGCCGCCCGCTAGACCGGCGCCGGGCGCGTTCTTGTCGGGCGGCGGAACCACGCAGAGTGTTCAGCTGGGGCGTTGTGCCCGCTTGGCCGCGGCCCGGAGCTCCGCGTCGAGTCGACCGAGGGTGGGCTCGGTGTCGTGGTCGACGAACCTCATGGCCGCCGCCAGCGCCGTGTGGCCGGCTTGCTCGGCGATCAGGGTGTGCATCCGTTGGCACACCCGGCGGTACGCAGGGTGCCCCTGGGGGCTGGTCCGCAACTCGAGCATGTGCATGGCCTCGCGTGCATTGAACTGCATCGAATAGCGCACCCGATACGCGAGTGACACCGCGTACTGGGCACCGTTCGGATGGTCGTCGACCAGCAGGTCGTGGAGTTCGGCGGAACGATGCATCGCCGCGTCGAACTGGTCTCCGAGACCTGCGGCATCGACCGGTTGTGGTCTCACGTAACCATGGCGTGGAGACAGGGGTTGCCACTCGATGGTGAGCATCCGGTGGCGCTGCAGATCGCGGAACGCTCCATAGTCGGACACGACGTCGAATCTGTAGAAGGTGCGTTCAAGCGCCCGCCCGGGACGTTGACGTCGGTGCTCCCGATGCCCCACGTAGGTGAGAATCACCTTTAGCCGCTCGTCGTGGTTCATTTGCTCGACTTGGCGGGCGATGGCGGTCTCGGGGAGCGACGTATGGGGGTAGAGCATGGCAACGACGGTCTTGATCTCTCCGTCGGGATCAAAGTCAGTGAGTTCGACGCTGTCGTCGTTGGCCGGGTCGGATGTCGAGCTGTCGAGAATCTCCGCGGCGGTGTGATCCATGGCCTCGCGGATGTCGGACAGGTACTGAGAGGTGCGCAGGCCCCGGTCGGGAAGATCGACCCGCTTGAGGAACGAGGGCACCACCTTGCGGAGCTCGCGGAGCATCATGTCGGAGTAGGACCGAGCCTCGGGAAGTGGGTGGGCACGCATGCGCAGCAGCAGGGCCTCGTAGGCCTGGCCCGTGCCGTAGATGCCGACGTTGGACAGCGACGCGGCCGGCAACATGCCGCGCACGGCATCGAGGGCTCGGGCCTTGATGGCGGTGCGGTAGGCGAAGTCGCTGTCGGTGGGGCTCATCGGCTGGACAGAACGGAAGAACTCCTGCATCTGGGGAATCAGCGATGAGTAGGACTCGAACATGCGGTCCATGTCGGAGATGAAACGGGCGCCGTGTCGCGACCCGAGGATCTCGGGGTCGCGGTAGTAGCGGAAACGGCCGCCGAGGCGCTGGTCGTAGGCGATGTATCGGGTGCTCTGCTCGAGATACGACATGATTCGGCCCCACTCGAGGACCTTGGTGAGCAGGTTGGATGACTGCTCGCAGGCCAGGTGAACGCCGCCGAGCTGGGCGACGCTGTCGTCGCCGTATTCGAAGAAGACCTTGTCGTAGAGCTCCTCGGCCCGGCGGAGGCCGACGGTGGCATCGATTGTCTGATCGCCGGAGATGTCGAGATCGCCGACGAACTCCTTGAGAAACAGTCGCCGGAGACTGAGCGGAGAGCGCGAATAGCGGGCGAACAATGCGCCCTTCACAACTTCAGGAAGGTTCACCAGGGCGAAGACCGGCTGATCGAGGTTGGTGAAATACCGTCGCAGGATGTCGGCTTCGGTGGCTGAGAACTCTTCGGCTATGTAGACGGTCATGCGCTGCTGAGCCTAGAGCGGGCCACTTGGCGCGTCGCGGATACGAATCGGCGATTGGGCGAGCCAAACGGTGTCAGATCCAAACATCGAGACTGGCGGGCTCGCACCTCACCGACAGCCGTTCGGCCGACCCGACGGAGGTGCCGTCGAGCCGAATCGGGGTTGGTCGCTCGAATTCGATCTGGAACGAGGCGGCTCGACGAGTCTTGATGTCGGGGTGTGGCACATGGCTTCCCGAAGGCAGCCGACCACGAGCCTTGAGTCGGTCTCCGAATCGTGGGTTGGCATCGACCAGATCGAGGATTCCGTCGCCGGGATGGGCCCGGGGCGCGATGTTCCACCGCCCCATGAAGTCGCTGTTGGCGACCACAACCACGCGGCCCACAAGCCAGGATCGTCGAGCCACCAGGTGGGCCAGGAACCAGTCGATCCGCCCGTCCATCAGCACTGCCCCGAGATCGACACGAGCGTGCGTGCACCGACCGGTGCGGAGCCGCCCCACTCCCCGACCCCCGCCAAGTGACTTGGCGATGTCTCCGCCGGTGAGACAGAGCTTTGGCAGCGGTTTGTGGGCCCGGCGGGCTGCGACCACAAGCTCTCGCGCCGAGGAGTCGGAATCCACCCAAAGCGCGTCGTGTGGTATCTCGCTCTGCTCGCCCCAGTCGGCCCCCGGTTTCATGGTCACGGCTGGTCGACGGCCCCCGAGGCCGCCACCACTCCCCTGTTGATGGCGTCGACGGCAGAGGCCGCGGCCGACCTCGTAGCCGCGTTCGGGGCGATGGATGACAATTGGCGCAGCAGATCGGTGAGTTGCTTGATGTTTCGCACGAAATCTCCGGGGGTGAGCAGATTGTCGGCATCGAGCAGGACCGCAAGGTCCTCTGCGGACGCCCACGAATGGGCCATGGCGGCGAATCCGCCGTCGGGGGTTCGGTATCGGGGCAGCCCTGCCTTGTGCTGGCAACGTCTGAGGTCGGCTGCGATGGCACCCATCTCCCGAAAGGCATCCCGCGCCGTCGGCGACGGGAAACGCGGGTCGGGAGGCGGGCCGGGGCGACGATGCTCGTAGGTGAAGGTTGAAGCCACCGAGGCCAATTCCGCGGGTCGAAGCCCGTCGAAAACCCCGGCGATCAGACAGTCGGCCACCAGAAGATCGAGCTCGTGGTAGATCCGCCCGAGTATCCGACCCGAGTCTGTTAGTTGCCAGTCGAGTAGATAGCCCCGCTGATGCAGGATGTCGCAGATCGCGTCGAACTGCTGCGGGATGGATCCCCGGTGACGCGCCGCCAGCCGTCGTATGCGCCGGACCTCCTTGCGGGCACTCTTGAGATCCGCCCGGAGATGTGCCGGTGAGATCTCGCTGCGTCGTCGACGTCGCGAGGTGCCCTTGGGGACGGACCGGCGAATCCGGTTGGCGACGTCGGCCCTGAATTCGGGCCTGTCGGGCGTGTGGGGTGTCGGTAGATCGATGTGACCGATCGTGTGGGGGACCCTGGTCAGCTCCGATGAGTTCCAGCGGGTGTCATGCCCGGTCCTGGAAACCAGCCGGATCCGGGCCCGATTGCCTTTGCGCCAGCTGATGCCCATCACCGCCATCGGATTGCCGTCCGGGTCGAGAATCAGGTCTCCCGGCCGGAGCCTGGTGATCGCGTCGCTGATGGCGTCGGGGTGATCAGGCGTGGACCCGACGTCGTCGTCGGTCGTCGACGAATTGTCGAGCGACTCCTCGAGATTGGCCACCCGTTTGGTCTCCTTGACCAGACGGGCTTCGAGACGGGTCAGCTCGGAGTTCGATTGATACTGGGCGAACGATCGGGCCAGAAGGGCACGGGCCTCGTCCGGGGTGTGATGGCCGAGAAGGTTGACAGCCATGTTGTATGTGGGGCGGAATGCGGATCGAAGCCTGAAACTCCGACTGGCGGCCAGGGAGGCGACCTGGTCGAATGTGACAAACGGCGACCATGGCACGAGCGCATGGCCGGTGTCGTCGATCCCTCTGCGCCCGGCCCGACCGGTGATCTGCGTGAATTGTGCCGGTGTGAGGATCTCGTGGGTTTCTCCGGTGAACTTGGAGAGCTTGTCGATCACCACGCTGCGAGCCGGTAGGTTGACCCCCAGCGCCAGGGTCTCGGTGGCGAACACCACCTTGATGAGCCCCCGGGCGAATCCGGCCTCGATCGATTCCTTGAACGCGGGAACGAGGCCGGCGTGGTGGCTGGCGATGCCCCTCTCGAGCTGAGCGAGCCACGACTCGGCGCCGAGAAGCCGAAGATCCGACTCGTCGAGCGATGAGATCCGGTCCTCGGCGAGCTCTCGCATCTCCCGGGCCTGCTGGGGACTCGTGAATCGCGCTCCGACTCGGGCGAGGGAGTCGGCGGCCTCGTCGCAGCCCTTGCGGCTGAACACGAACCATATCGTCGGTAGTAGCTTTCGGTCCTCGAGCATGTCGATGATGTCGATTCGACGTGGTGTCCGCCACTGGGACCGCGGTCGCCCCTGATTGCCCCGCCGGCGAAGATCGGGATCGAAACGGTGGCCCTCCGGATTCGGGCGACCATCGATCAGGGTGGGAACCATGTGGAGACGCTCACCCTTGCGCTCACCGACCACGTAGAGGTTGGTGAGTTCAACCGGACGTTTGGTTTCGACCACCAACTCGGTTGTGCCGCGCACCGCTTCCAGCCAGCCTCTCACCTCTTCCGCGTTGGACACGGTCGCCGACAGACAAACGAGGCGCACGTGGCTTGGCAGATTGAGAATCACCTCTTCCCAAACCGGACCACGAAAGGTGTCCTCGAGGTAATGGACCTCGTCGAGCACCACGACATCCAGGGTGTCGAGATCCCGATCCTCGTAGAGCATGTTGCGCAGAACCTCGGTGGTCATCACGACCACGTCCCCGTCGCCATTGATGGTGTTGTCCCCGGTGAGGAGGCCAACGCGATGTCGGCCTATCCGAAGCGAGAGATCGGAGAACTTCTGGTTGGAAAGAGCCTTGATGGGCGTGGTGTAGAAGGCTCGACGCCCGGAGGCCACGGCCAGATCGATGGCGTGCTCGGCGATCACCGTCTTGCCCGACCCGGTGGGTGCAGCCACCACCACGCTCGCTCCCGCATCGATGTGGCCCATGGCCTCGATTTGGAACCCGTCGAGGCGGAAGCCTTCGGCCGACGGTGTCACCCGGCCCCGGAAGCCTTCTTGCGACGCTCACGGATTCTGCCGTAGACGATTGCGATCTCGTAGAAGAGATACATCGGCACGGACATGACCATCAAGGTGTAGGGGTCACCGCTCGGGGTGATGACGGCCACCACGACGACGATGCCCACGATCGCGTACTGCCGGATGTCGCGGAGGGTCTGATTGTGAAGGATCCCGAGGATCTGCAGAAAGATCAACAGAATCGGGAACTCGAAACCGATACCGAATGCCACGATCATCTTGATCACGAATCCGACGTACTCGATCGGCGAGAAGATCTCCTCGAAGCTGGCACCGCCGAGGCTCTGCAGGAACTGCAACGCTCTGGGCAGGCTCCAGTAGGCCAAGCCGCCACCGAGGGCAAAGAGCCCGACGCTCGAAAGCATGAACGGGATCGCGAAACGCTTCTCTCTGGCCATGAGGCCCGGCGATATGAACCGCCACAGTTGCCACAGAATCACCGGCATCGCCAGGATGATGCCGCCGTACGAGGCCACGCTCAGCCGCACGTTGAGCGGTTCGAGCGGATTCTGCACGTAGAGCCGGCAGCTCTCCTCAGCGGTCTTGGTGGAACAGTAGGGCTGGAGCAGGAAGTCGATGATTTGCGGGTAGGCAATCCAGCAGATGACGGCCCCGACGGCGATGGCCCCGAACGAGATCATCAGACGACGTC